>JAGVPR010000131.1 GCA_020052115.1 Candidatus Eiseniibacteriota bacterium | reverse complement strand
GCTCTTCCGATCTTCGTCATCGTCTGGTCACGGCAGCCGTTCGCCGAGGCGGCAGACGGCGCGGCGCCGGCGCTCGCGGCGGCTTACGGGATCGGGCGGATCGGTTGTCAGCTGGCGGGCGACGGAGATTACGGACCCCCGAGCGATCTCCCGTGGGCGATGGCGTATCCACGGGGCACCGTGCCGACGCTGGAACGGGTCCATCCGACGCCCGTGTACGAGACGCTCGCGATGGCCGTTATCTTCGTGGTGCTCTGGCGTCTTCGCGACCGGATACGCGGCGGCAGGTTGTTCTCCCTCTACCTGGTGCTTTCCGGGATCGAGCGCTTTCTGGCGGAGTTCGTGCGAGTGAATCCTCGGGTCGCGGGCCCGCTGACCGAGCCGCAGATCTGGAGCTTGGGGCTTGTCGCTGTGGGGGCGGTGCTGCTGGCCCGGCCCGCTAGCGTTGCGAAGCCGAGGGAGCGCGCACCCCGCGCGAAGAGATGAAGGGACGGATCGGCGCCACCGCCTCCCTGGCCGCCGTGGTCCTCGTGGTCCTCTTCTTCTGGCGTGGGATCCTCGAAGGCTACGGGGGTTGGCTGGAGGTCGAAGACCGCGAGGAGCGCGCGGACGTCGTCGTCGTCTTGGACGGCGGCAAGGGCGAACGCCTCTGGAAGGCGCTGGATCTCTGGAACCGCGGCCTCTGCGCTCATCTCGTGATCACCGGCGAGAGCGAGCCGATCCTCCCCGTGTACGCCGGAGGGCCGGGAATCACGCAGGCGGACGCGAAACGCCAGATCGCGATCCGGAAGGGCGTGCCCGAGGAGGCGGTGGAGGTGCTGCTCGGGCCGACGAGCACCTTCGAGGAAGCCGAAGCGATCAAGAAGTGGTGCGCGTCTCATGATGTAGATACGGTGACGGTTGTTACTTCGCCTTTCCACACGCGCCGGGCGCGGGCCGTGTTCCGACACGTGCTGAAGGACGCACCGGTGGCCGTGCGCATCGCCCATGCTCCTTGGGAGATCGCCGGCTCGTCGCCGAAGAGGTGGTGGACGCGCGAAAAAGATCTGGTGGCGATCTTCGACGAGAGCGCGAAGACCCTCTACTACCTCGGCCACCACCACATCTCGCCCTTCTAGCCCCGCCCCCGATGGCGCCCGCGCCCGCCGGGATTGCGCACCGGCCGGCCGCATGATAGACTCCGTTGGCACCGATCCACCCCGGAAGTCTGCTGCTCTCGGGGCAGTGGAACGGAAGGGATAACATGAGCATTCCCATGAAGTTGGAATCTTCAGGCGGAGGCCCCAGGCGGCCCGCCGATTCGAGATCGCTCGAGACGCGCCGGCATCTCACGCGCTCCGCCGGGAAGCTCAGTCTGGGGATCCTTCTCAGCCGCTTCCTCGGGGTCGGCCGCGACATGGCCAAGGCTTACCTCTTCGGGACCGGGGTGGCCGCCGACGCGTTCACGGTGGCATTCCGCATCCCCAACATCCTGCGCGCCTTCTTCGCCGAGGGAACCCTGAGCGCGGCCTTCGTACCGGTCTTCGGCGAGTACATCGAGAAGCGCTCGAAGGAGGAGATGCGGGCGCTGGTGAGCGTGGCCTGGTCGGTGCTCGCCATCGTGCTCGGCGTGGTCACGATCCTGGGCGTCCTGCTCTCGCCGCTCATCGTCCGGATCATGGCGCCGGGGTTTGCGGACGTGCCGGGGAAGATGGAACTGACGGTTTCCCTCACGCGCATGCTCTTCCCGTACATCCTGTTCATTGGTCTCGCCACTCTCCTGATGGGGACGCTGAATTCGCTGCGGCACTTCACCGCGCCCGCCTTGGCGCCGGCGGTCCTCAACGTGGCGATGATCGCGGCGGTCCTCCTCGTGTGCCCGCGTCTGGGTCCGGATCCGAGGCGGCAGGTCTACGGCCTCGCGGCCGGTGTGCTCGTCGGCGGCGCCCTCCAAGTGGCGATCCAGGTGCCGTTTCTCCGGCGCAACTCCATCAAGCTGCGCTTCCGGCCCGACTTCAAGCATCCGGCCGTCGGCCACATCCTCGGGCTGATGATCCCCGGGGTCATCGGGCTCGGCGTGCAGGAGATCAACGCGGCCGTGGACATGATCTTCGCATCCACTTTGCGTCCGGGCAGCGTCGCCGCGCTCGAGTACGGGGCGAGGCTGATGCAGTTGCCGCTCGGGATCTTCGGCGTCGCCATCGGAACGGCGATCCTCCCCACGCTCTCGCGTCAGGTGGCGCTCAAGCAGATTGATCAGCTCCGCGAGACGGCAGCGTTCGCGACGCGCCTCATCGCGTTCGTCATGCTTCCGGCGACGATCGGCCTCGTCCTGTTGCGAACGCCGATCGTCCGGTTGATATTCGAGCGCGGCGCGTTCCGGGGAGGAAGCTCCGTGGAGCTGACCGCGACGGCGCTCCTCTTCTACTCCCTTGGCTTGGTGGCGTACGGCGGCGTCAAGATCGTGGTGCCGGTCTTCTACTCCTTCAAGGACATGAAGACCCCCGTGAAGTTCTCCGTGATCGCGATGCTCGCGAACGTCGTTCTCGCCGTGACGCTGATGCAGTTCCTCGGGCTGGGCGGCCTGGCGCTGGCGACCGCGCTGTCTTCGGGGCTCAACTGGGCGCTCCATGTGATCACGCTGCGGAAGCGGCTCGGGCGGCTGCACGGCAGGCAGGTGGCCCGGAGCATGGTGCGCATCGGGATGGCGTGCGCCGTCATGGCGGCGGCGACGGTTGTCGTCGTGATGCTCACGGGCGGTTTCGGGGGCGCTCCGACCCTCCCCGGTCTCGCGGTGCAGGTCGGCGCCTCGCTCGCCGTGGGGATGGGGACTTATCTGGCCGCGGCGTGGTTTCTCCGCTGCGATGAGCTTCGCTTCGTGCTGTCAACGCTGAAGGCCCGGTAGGAGGGGCGATGCCCGCACGGAGAGAACCGCCGAGCCGGGAACCGGCGGGGCCTACCGAGGACATGGCGCAGGGCGCTCCCGGGGATGCGGGCAGCGAGTGGCGGGGGGCGCTCGAGCGGAAGCTCAGGCTGTTGCCGGAAGGCCCGGGCGTGTATCTGTTCAAGAGCGGTCGCGGCAAGGTGCTGTACGTCGGCAAGGCGAAGCGGCTCACCTCGCGGGTGCGGAGCTACTTCCAGAAGGGGGCGGCCGACCGGGGGCCGCGGATCGAGACGCTCGTGGATCAGGTGCGCGATCTCGATTACATCGTCACGGACAACGAGGTGGAAGCGCTCATCCTCGAGGCGAACCTGATCCGTGAGAATCAGCCTCGATACAATGTGAATCTGAAGGATGACAAGACCTATCCATACTTGAAGCTCACGGTGGGCCACCCGTTTCCGCGGCTCCTCTTGACGCGCCGCGTGGAGGACGATGGAGCGAAGTACTACGGGCCGTACACGGACGTCGGCTCGTTGCGGCGGATGCTCCGGCTCATCCGGACGGCGTTTCCGCTTCGCAGCTGTACGGACCGCCGTTTGAACAGGGACGACCGCGAGTGCCTGTACTTCTTCATCCGCCAGTGCGCGGCGCCCTGCACGCATCGCGTGGATGCGGCGACGTACGGCGAGGTGGTTCGGCGGCTCGACCGCTTTCTGTCGGGACAGGCGAGCGAGGTCGTCGAGGAGATCCGCGGGGCGATGGCGGCGGCCGCCGACCGGCTCGACTTCGAGGAGGCGGCGCGGCTTCGCGATCGCATGGTGGCGATGGAGTCGGTCGTCCAGCGGCAGAAAGTGTCGCATCCGGGGGATCACGACGAGGACTACATCGGTCTCGCCGTGCTCGGGGACCAGGCCGGCGTCGCGGTTCTGCGGGTGCGAGAGGGGCGCCTTCTCGGCAAGGAGCAGCGTTTCCTCACCGGAACCGAGGGGCAGGAGGCCGGCGAATTGCTCGCCTCGTTCCTTCCGCAGTTCTACTTGCGAAAGGAACCGATCCCGCGATCGGTGGTGCTCCCCGTCGAGCCGGAGGGTTGCGAGCTGATCGAGTCCTGGCTCACGCAGCAGGCGGGGCACAAGGTGGAGGTGCGCGCGGCGAAGCGCGGCCGCCCGCGAGGGCTCTTGGCGATGGCCGTCGCCAACGCGCACCTTGCGATCGAGGAGCGGTCGCTCGATGCGCGCGCGGACCGGATCGAGCTGGCGGTCTATGATTTGCAGAAGACGCTGGCGCTGACGTCGCCGCCCGTGCGCATGGAGTGCGTGGACGTCTCGACCTTTCAGGGCCGGTTCACGGTGGCCTCGTGCGTCGTGTTCGTGAACGCTTTGGCGCGGAAGAGCCTTTACCGACGGTTTCGCGTGAAGAGCGTGTCCGGCCAGGACGATTTCGCCTCGATGCGCGAGGTCGTCGGCAGGAGGCTCGACCGGCTGATGCGGGAGGAAGGCTCGCTCCCGGACCTTCTCGTCGTTGATGGAGGCGCCGGCCAGGTGGCGGCGGCGCGGGCGGCTCTCGAGGCGCGCTCCGTCGCGGTGCCGCTCATCGGACTTGCGAAGCGCGAGGAGACGATCGTGTTCGGCGATGGGCGGCCCGATGTCAAACCCCCGGTGTCGTCGCCGGGGCTCCGGCTCCTGATGCGCCTTCGAAACGAGGCGCACCGGTTCGCCGTCTCCTACCACCGGACGTTGCGCGCTCGCGCGCTCACCGCCTCGGAGATGGATGCCATCCCGGGCGTCGGGCCGACGCGTAGGGCGCGGCTCGTCCGCGCCTTCGGATCGGTCGGCACGCTTCGTGAGGCGTCGGAGGAGGAGATCGCCGCGGTCGAGGGAATTGGCCCGCGGGCCGCCGAGGCGGTCCATCGGTATTTTCACGGGGAGACGGCGGCAGGC
>JAGVPR010000272.1 GCA_020052115.1 Candidatus Eiseniibacteriota bacterium | reverse complement strand
GGCGGATCACCCCGCCTCGTCATCGCCGTGGGCGTCGGTCCCAGGGCGGAGATGAACCTCGAGCGCTGCCGCGAGGCGGCGGCGCTTGCGCAGAGGCAGGCCTCGCGGCTCGCACTCAAGACCCTCGCGTTCCCTGTGGATGACTTCACCGGGCAAGGTCGCCAGGCCGCGGCCGTGGCCGGCGCACTCGTCGAAGGCGCCCGCCTTTCCTCCTACTCCTTCCGGCGGTACAAGGCGACCTCTCCGAACGAGGAACCGCCTCACCTCGAGGAGATCCGCCTCGCAAGCCGCTCCGCGAGCGCCGCTGTTCGCGCCTCGGTCGCCCGCGCCCAGGCGGTGTGCAACGCCGTGGCGACCGCGCGTGACCTCGGGAACACCCCCTCGAACGAGATGACCCCGACGACGCTCGCCGAGAAGGCCAGGGCGGTTTGCCGTGCAGCCGGCGTCCGCTTTCGCACATTCGGGCCGAAGGAGATGGAGAAACTCGGCATGGGCGCGCTTCTGTCTGTCGCGCGGGGGAGCGCGGAGCCCCCGGCGTTCATCGAGATGGAGATCCCGGGCAAGGGGGCGAAGGCGCGCACTGTGGTGCTCGTGGGCAAGGGCGTCACTTTCGACTCGGGCGGCATCTCGCTCAAGCCGGCCGAGAACATGGACAAGATGAAGTTCGACATGTGCGGCGCCGCCGCCGTCATCGCGACGATGCAGGCGCTCGCCGCGCTCCGCACGCGGCACCGCATCATTGGGCTGGTGCCGGCGACCGAGAACATGCCCGGGGGATCCGCGACGCGCCCGGGGGACGTCGTACGGGCAATGAACGGCAAGACGATTGATGTTCTCAACACCGATGCCGAAGGCCGTCTCATCCTCGCGGACGCGCTCTGCTACGCCGCCCGATTCAAGCCGGCCGCCATCGTGGACGTGGCAACGTTGACCGGCGGAGCCATCATCGCGCTCGGAGACCAGTGCTCCGCGATCCTCGGGTCCGACGATGCGCTCATCCGATCGCTCATCGAGGCAGGCGAGAAGAGCGGCGAGAGGCTCTGGCAGCTCCCTCTGTGGAAGACGCATCTCGAGGAGATCCGCGGCGAGACGGGGGACGTCAAGAACAGCGGCGGCCGCGCCGCCTCGACCATCAAGGGCGCGGCTTTCCTCAGGTATTTCGTAGATGATATTCCGTGGGCCCATCTGGACATCGCGGCCACCGCGAACGTGGAGAGGGAGAAGCCGCTGGCTCCGGTCGGCGGCACGGGGGTGGGCGTCCGGCTCCTGACGACATTCCTCGAATCATGGCGTTGACGGCCGGCCGGGCCCTCGTGGCTGGCAGCCGCCAAACCGGCTCCGCCCGACGCGAGGCGAGGCCATTGGCGGCCTGAGCACGTCCCCACAGAGAGATTCGAAGTGCACCGAAGGGCCCTCCGGGGCCCTTCTGCGTTGCCGAAACAGGGGTTACGATGCTACAATCAAGGCAGTTGGAAGCTCCCAAACTCGAGTGAGGTCTGCGCCTGATGCGCTGCCGGAGGGAAAATGCGCCTCGTGCTCCTCTGCATCACCGGCTTGTTGCTGGCGTCCCCGCCGGCTTCGGCGACGTGGAACATCTACTTCTCGAACATCCACTCCCATACAGCGTACTCCGACGGGATCGGGACCCCGGCTGAGGCGTACGACCACGCCAAGAATGTGGCGAATATTGACATTCTCGGCGTCAGCGACCACACGCACTACCTCACCGCCGCCGAGTGGTCGGACGAGATCTACCAGGCCGCGGCGGCGACGGTTCCGGGCGAGTTCGTGGGGCTCTGCTCTCAGGAGTTCGGACTCCTCAGCGCGTCCGGCTTCGGGCACCTTGGCATCTTCGATGTGGACTACATGAATCCGAACTCACGCTACGTGCTCTCTCCGAACTACGCGTGGATCATCGCCAACAATGGATTCGGCATGTTCAATCATCCCACCCCTGACGCATCCAGCGGTTCGAACTTCGAGAACCTGGCGTACTACCCGCAATACGACGCGGCCGTCTCGCTCATCGAGGTCCGCAACGGCAAGCGCGCCGACAACTACGAGGCGCAGTACAACCAGGCGCTCGCCAACGGCTGGCACGTCTCGCCGACCGGCGATCAGGACAACCATGAAGGGATGTGGGGTGATCAGCAGAACACATCCTCGGGAAACGACATCTATCTCAGCGGCGTGATCGCCGAGAGTCTCACGACGACCTCTGTTCTCGATGCGCTGCGTAACCACAGAACCTACGCCGTCGAGGTGAACCCCCCGAACGATCGGATCTTCTGCCTCTACTGGGGCGACGGCCAGATCATGGGAAGCGAGATCGAGGTTGCCAACAGTGTCAATCTGTCGGCCCAGGCGTGGACTCAGACCGGCGTGACCATCTTCTCCGCGGTTCAGGTGGTGGACAACGGCGTCGCGATCTACACCGAGGGAATCTTCGACACGTCGCTGAACTGGTCGAGGACCATCGCCGTAACTCCCGGCACGCAGCACTACATCTACCTCAAGATCTTCCAGGTGGATGGAGACCTTGTCTGGACCGCGCCGATCTGGGTGAACGCCTCGCTCTTGCTCGACGCGGAGACCCCGCCGCCAGCAGAGGGGTTCGCGCTCCTGCAGAACGCGCCGAACCCGTTCGTCCACACCACCCGCATCGAGTACTCGGTGCCGCCGGGGGGCGTGGAACGCGGACGCCTGGCCGTCTACGACGTCTCGGGGCGCGAGGTCTGCGTACTGCGGGAAGGCTCTCTGCCCGGGGGCCCGGATCGAGTCGAATGGAACGGCCGTGACGCGGGCGGCCGCCCGGCGCCCGCCGGAGTCTACGTCTACCGGTTCGACCTTCCGGGGCATTCGGCTTCCCGGAAGCTGCTCCTCCTGCCTTGATGGCGACCACAAGCTGTTCGGGGCGCGGATGATTCGAGATGCATGAAGCGGTGGCGGGGCTCCGGCTCACGGCGCTGACGATGGCCTTGGCGATCGTGCTGGCTTGCGCGCCGGCCGTCGCCGCGGATTCGGCGCGGCTGACATCGCTTCTCTCGCAGCTTCCCGTGCTGACGCTCGACGAGGATTCGACCAACGTCGCCCGCCTCATCGGCCCCGTGAGAGACGGCGAGCGGGTCGTGCTCTTCTTCTGGTCCACCTACGATCGCTTCAGCCGGGAGGAACTCCCCGCCGTCGTCCGCTTCTACCGCGAGCACCGGGCTGACCGCTCCGTCCACCTCCTGACGCTGAACCTCGTCGAGATGAGGGAGGGGGTGAAGACGGTCAAGGGCTTCCTCGCGAAGGAGGCCCCGGATCTTCCGGTCGCGCTCGACCCGAGCTGGCGAGCCTTGCAGAGGCTGCAGCGACTTGCGCGCCGGGAGGGCGGCGCGGCACTCGGCCTGCCGACGCTCGCCGTGCTCGATGCGGACGGGGAGGTGATCGCCTTCCACCGGGGAGCCACCGGCCGAACCTACGACATCCTCGTGCGCGCCTCGGCGGTCAAGAGCGGCGGCGCGCGGAGGCCGTGAGTCCCGAGCCCACGTAAGTCCCGGACCCACGTGAGTCCCGGACCCACTTGCCGCCTCTTCCGCGTTCGCGTATGCTGCGACCTCGCCTTTCTTTCGAAGGGGGAGAGTCGATGAACTGGATCGACCTGGTCTTCATCGCCGCTATCGTCCTCTCGGTCGCCTACAGTTTCGCCCGCGGCATGATCCGCGAGTTCTTCGCGCTCCTGGCGCTCGCCGCCGGTGTGTTCCTCGGGCTCAAAGCCGCCCCAACCGGCGTCCAGGCGCTCTCCCCGCAGCTGGCGTCGCCGGTCGTCGCCGCGATGATCACCTTCCTGGTGACATTCGTGGTGGCGGCCCTGCTCCTCCTCTTTGTCGGCTCGCTGCTCGCGCACGCCGTTCAGACGGTCAAGCTCGGGTGGGCGGACCGGCTCCTCGGAGCCGCCTTCGGCTTCGGCAAGGGGATTCTGCTCGTTCTGGTCGTGATCCTTCTCATGGCCGGCTTCCAGTCGACCGGGAACTCAGCGTTGCGCCGGTCTCGTGTCGCCGCCGCCGTGAGCGGGCTCGCGGTGCGCGCCTGCGGTCTCCTGCCTCCCGAAGCGGCAAACACGCTGCGGCAGCGGTTCGAGGAAATCAAGACCGGGGCGCCCGGCGCGCGCACTGAAGCGCTCTCCGGCCGTTACGACTTCGGCGGCGAGGCCCTGTAGAACTCGGAGGCTCGATAGGCGTTCATGGCTCCGCGAAGGAGAACGCTGATCACCGCCACGGCCGGCACCGCGATCAGAACCCCGAAGACGCCGAAGTAGATCGGGAAGGCGAGCACGGCGAGCAGGATGATGGCCGGGTGGAGCCCCACGCGCTGGCCGACCACGCGCGGCGCCACGACGTAGGAGTCCAGGAACTGGATGCCCACGTAGACCGGCACGAGCCGCAGCAGCCCCATCCATGGATCGTGCCCGAGAAGGACAACGAGCACGACCGAGACGAAAGAGATCCAGAAGCCGACGATCGGCACGAAGTTCATCAGCCCCGTCAGCGCGCCCAGCGCCAGCGCGTAGGGGATCCGGAGCAGCGACAGGGCCACGATCGCCTCGAGCCCCACGAGCGCGGCGGAGATCGCCTGTCCCCGGAGGTACTTCGAGAGCAGAGTGTCCAGCTCTTCCGCCATGCTCCCGGCCGGCGACTGCCAGCGCAGGGGGACCACACCGGCGATCCACGCCCGGATCTTCGTGAAGTCCCGCAGCAGGTAGAACGTGAGGACCGGCGTCAGGATCAGGAACGAGAGCAACGCGAACAGCCACTGCAGCCCGCGCCCGAGGAGCGTCATGCCGCCCTGGAGTTTCGAGACGATCTGGCGGAGCGCATCGCTCAAGCGCGGCAGCGACCGCTCGAGGAGCCCCTCGGTGCCGAAGCGCGCGCCCCAGCGCCGGAGAAGAGGATCCACCCGCTGAGCGGCCTCCTGCAGCAGCGTCGGGAGCTGCCCCACGAGATCCAGGGCCTCCGACACCAGCGGCGGCACCACGAACACGAAGATCAGGACCGCGGCCGCCAGGACGATGACGAGGGGAATCGCCGCGGCCAAGGAGCGCGGCACGCCCCGGCGCGCCAGGCGCGCGACCAGCGGATCGAGGAAGTAAGCCAGGATGAAAGCGACGAACAAGGGCGAGAGCACCGGGCCGAGGCGCCTCAGTATCCAGAGCGCCAGAAACATGATGACGACCAGGAGCAGACGGAGAGTGAGCGGCTGGCCGCGATAGGGATAGAGTAGATAGAGCGCCGCGAGGCCCAGGGGCAGCGGGCCCAGCGCCTGGCGCACCGCGACGGCCAGAGCCCCGAACAAGAGGACGAGCAGGAACGCCAGCACGAGGTCGCCGCGGAGCCGTGATGTGCCCGTTTCGTTCATCTCCGGCACGGTATCCGGGCCGGGTTCGACGTGTCAATCGGGAAAGGGGAGGCGCGAGTTGAGCCGCATCCACGTGTTTCAGACCGACGTGTCGCTCGCAAGGGGCGATATCACGACGCAGGTCGTGGACGCGGTCGTCAACGCCGCGAACGACCACCTCTGGATGGGAGCCGGTGTCGCGGGCGCCATCAAGCGCGCCGGCGGTCCGGAGATCGAGACCGAGGCGATGCGACACGGACCGATCGCGATCGGAGACGCGGTCGTGACCGGCGCGGGGAAGCTCGCCGCCCGCCATGTCATCCATGCCGCCGGAATGGGCCAGGATCTGAAGACCGACGAAGCCAAGGTGGCCGCGGCTACGAGGAGCGCCATTCGAAGAGCGGAGGAGCGTGGCCTCTCTTCGATCGCCTTCCCTGCGATCGGCGCGGGCGTGGGAGGCCTCGCGCCGTACGCCTGCGCGAAGGCGATGGTCGAGGCCGTTCTCGACGAGCTGTCGAGGGCACGATCGCTCAGGCAGGTCGTCTTCGTCCTCTTCGACGACCCGCTCTACGATGCCTTCCACGAGGAGCTTCTGCGCCCGTTCACCAAGCGCCCGCCGAAGAAGTGACCGCGCGCGGGGCCGGCGCCCGGGAAGAGGGGAGCCGATCGAGTCCGGACGTCAGAACCCGGAGAGACCCTGCGTCATCTTGCGCATGACGATCGCCGCGATCGTCCAGAAGACCCAGAGAGGCACGGTGAACGTCGCAGCGCGCTTGACCGTCGTGCGCGCGAGCACCGCGAGCCCCAAGGTCATCAGCGCCCACCTCCACAGCCCGAAGAGATCGAGCCGGCCGAGCAGCATGCCCCCGATCGAGTCGGCCGCCTCCGGCGAGAGGAACGCCGCCGGCCCCACGGTGATCTCGAGGCTCTTCTTCGCGACCATCATCGGCACCTTGAGGATCGCCCCGGGGATCTCGACCAGATTCGACGACGCGTAGAGCGCCATCGCGTGCGGGAAGCGGAGGCTGCCTCCGAGCAGGAAGTTGCCGCCGAACATGAGTACCGCCCCCACGAAGAACATCATGAGAAACGACCCGCCGATGACCGAGCCCAGCGAGATCAACTGCCGCTGGGTCGTGACGCCTCCCTCGAACTGCTTGAGGATCTCGGCCTTCCTCTCCTGCGGGATGGACTCGTTCTCCGAGATCTTCTGAGCCTGATCCGACAGGGCGATCGGCATGATGAAGTAGCTCGAGACGAGCCCGACGACGAGGAGCACGATGAATGGAGCCAGCCACCGCGGCCGCTCCCGCAGCTCCTCGAAGACGGCCCTGGGCTGCGTGAACACGCCAAGGAGCCGCTGCACGACGCTCATCGGTTGAGAGGGACGCGACAGATCGCTGGTCATCTCCATGGACACCTCCGGGCAAGAGTTCGGCCGGGAGTGTAGCGGAGCCGGCGGGGAAGTCAATCGCAGAGCCGCGGGCTCCCCCTCCGGGAGGCCGCGGAAAGCGAAACCCCCGGGCGGTTTCCCGTCCGGGGGCCGATCGAGAGGCGCCCGCGATCGGGCGCTAGCTCTTCAGATTCTTCGCCATCAACGTGGCTTCGGGGAAGAGCGCGAGCGAGCGAGAGATCGCCTCGTCCCCGTCGAGGATGATCCGGTACCGCTCGTTCGGACCCCAGAGGTTGCCCGCGATCTCGCGCATCAGCGCGCGCTGGATGTAGGGGAGGTCCTTGTCGTAATCCTCGTTCTTGAACTCGACTTTGCGATCCCTGAGATACGTCCTGAAGCGGTCGGTGACGATCGGGCCGGCCGCGAAGTCGTCGAGGAACGCCTCGAAATCGCCGCCGCGCGACATCTTCGCCTCGATCACGTAGTGGTTCGCGAACTCGAAGAACTGGTTTCCTTTCTCCAGCGTCTCCTGGAGAGGCGTCAGCTCGTACTTGATGTCCAGCGTGACGTCGGGCGTGATGCCGCCTCCGCCGAACACCTTCCTTCCGGCGTCGGTGTGGTAGAGCGGCTTCTCCCCCGTCGTGGTGTCGGGGGCGGCGTTCGGATCCACGTCATCGTACGCCTGTTCGATGTAATGCTCGCGGTCCGTGTAATCGCGCTGGATGAGGCGCCCGCTCGGCGTGTAGTAGCGCGCCACCGTGAGGAGCAGCGCAGAGCCATCCTGCATCCGGTACTGGCGCTGCACGAGCCCCTTGCCGAAGGTGGTCTGGCCGACGACGAGGCCGCGATCCCAGTCCTGGATCGCCCCGGCGACGATCTCCGAGGCGCTCGCGCTCCCGTGGTTCACCAGCACGATGAGCGGCACGGGCGTGTGAGGCGTCGTGCCTGTGGAGTAATACTCCTCGCTCGATCCCGGGATTCGACCCTTCGTGTACACGATCATCTTCTTCGTACCGGGCAGGAACATGTCCGAGATCTCCACGGCCTGATTCAGGAAGCCGCCGGTGTTGCCGCGGAGATCGAGGATCAGCTTCTGCATCCCCTGGCGCTCGAGGTTTTGAAGGGCGGTCTCCAGCTCATCACTGGTCGTCTTCGAGAACCGGATGGCCCGGATGTAGCCGACGCCCGGACGGACCATGAAATGGTAGGGGACGCTGTAGATCGGGATCTTGTCACGGATGATGTCGTACTCGATCGGTTCCTCGACCCCGGCGCGCTGGATCGCGATGTGCACGATGGAGCCCTTGGGCCCGCGCAGCTTGTCGTACACCTCCTCCGTCGAGATCCCCTTGGCCGACTCCCCGTTGATCTTCACGATCCGGTCTCCGGCCCGGATGCCGAGCCGGTCCGAAGGGGAGCCTTCGATCGGGGAGATGACCGTGATGAAACCGTCGCGGATGTCGAAGGAGATACCGATGCCGAAATATTCGCCCTCGTTCCTCTCCTGCATCTTCTCGTACCGCTCGGCGTCAATGTAGCTCGAGTGCGGGTCGAGCCCTTCGAGCATTCCCTGGATCGCGCTCTCGACGAGATGGTCGGAGTCCGGCTCTTCCACGTAGTTGTTGTGGATGAGCGTGAGGATCTCGTTGAAGGTGCGAAGCTTCCCGTACAGGTTCTGACCCTTGTTGGCGGCCAGAGCGCCGCCGCCGAGCGCCAGAACCAGCACCACGAGGCCCATGGCCCACGGCAGAACCGAGGAGCGTCTGAAGCGCTTCATGAACATCCTCTGCCTCCTGGACACGAAAACAAGCGCGCGGCGTCCGCGCGAACGGCTCTTTTGTTGACGCTAACACATCCTGCCGGAACCGTCTATCCGGGCCGCTTGATGCGGCATCTAGAACCCGTTATCGTCGCTCGGGGTTCCGATCCCCATCTAGATTCCTGATCTGGGACCATCCGGAGAGAGGGCGGACATGCGTGTCTTCGTGACCGGCGGGACGGGTTACCTGGGCAGCCGGCTCGTTCCGGCGCTCCTCGAATCGGGCCACGAAGTCCGATTACTGCTCCGCCGCCCCGGGGAAACCGCTCTTCCGAATCACGAGCGCCTGACGCCGGTGCCCGGAGACGTCCGCGACATCGAGAGCCTCAAGGCGGGCGCGAAGAACTGCCAGGTCGTGCTCCATCTCGCCGCCTTCGTTCGCAACTGGTCGCGCCGCCGGCGTGATTTCGACGACGTCAATGTCGGCGGCTTCGCGCTCGCGGCGCGCGCGGCGCTCGAGCGCGGCGTCGAACGCTTCGTCCACACCTCGAGCTTCCTCGCCCTCGGTCCGGCGCCGCCGGAGAAGCCCCGGACGGAGGAGGACCCGCCGGCTCCTTCGCGCGGAGCCACGGACTATGCCCGCACCAAGGCGCTCGCGGAGCGAGAGCGCGACTGGATCGAGGGGCAGGGGCTCCGCGTCGTCTCGCTCTACCCGACGGTGCTCTACGGTCCCGGCTCATTGACGGCCGGGAATCTCGTCGGCCGCATTCTGGTGGATTGGCTTCGAGGCGGGCCGGCCGCGTTCGCCGGCGACGGTTCGCGCGTCTGGAACTACGTCTTCATTGACGACGTCGTGCGCGCGCATCTGGCGGTGGTGGAGGGCGAGCCGCCGCACCGCCGCTACATCGTGGCCGGGGAGAACGCCACCCAGCGCGAGTTCCTCTCCCGGGCGGCGGGCCTCATGGGACGGCGCGCGCCGCGGCGGGGGATCCCTTTCGGCGTCCTCTCGGCGGCGGGATGGGCGCTTCTCGGAAGCGCCTGGCTCACGGGAAAAGAGCCGCAGATCACGCCGGCCATCGCGCGGACGTTTCGCGAACATTGGGCCTTCGACGGCTCCCGCGCCCGGAGGGAGCTGGGGATCCACCCGACCCCGATCCTCGAGGGACTCGCGGCCACGCTGGCCTGGGCGCGGGAGATGATCGAGAGCGGACGACGATGAACGATTGGCTCGCACCGATCGGCCTCGGGCGTATCGGCGAAGCTCTCGCCTGGAATGTCGGGCTGGCTCTCGCGGCGTGCGCGCTTCGGCTCGTGCGCCGCTCCGCCGTGCTGCCGGGCATCGCGCTCGGCATGGCGCTCTTTCTCCTCGCGGGACGTTCGGGCTACTCGATCCTCGTCGCGTTCTTCGTCCTGGGCACCTCGCTGACACGCTGGGGTTACACCCGGAAGGAGGCGCGGGGCGTCGCCGAGGAATCCGGCGGGCGGCGAGGCGGCAGCCATGTGCTCGCCAACGGGGCGTCGGGCTTCATCCTCGCAGCCATCGCTCGCGCGTGGCCGGAGCTCGGCGCTCTCTGGGCGGTCGGCTACGTCGCCGCCTTCGCGACCGCGCTCTCCGACACGGCATCCTCCGAAGTAGGACCGCTCTCGTCGGGCTGGCCACGGAGTCTCCGCCACGGGCGCAGCGTTCCACCGGGCACGC
>JAGVPR010000239.1 GCA_020052115.1 Candidatus Eiseniibacteriota bacterium | reverse complement strand
GTCGAGGGAAACCCCGCGCTCTCGCTGGCGGAGGAGGCGCGCGGGCGGGTGCTCGTGATCGTCGCGGCGCGCGATCCGCTCGAGGGGGTCGCCTTCCGCTGGAAGACGCAGTGGAACGAGAACGCGAAGGCGTATGCCTATCCGGTGACGGCTCCCGAGATGAGCCACAACGAGGTCATTGCCTGGGACGGGCCTGTGGGCGAGCGGCCGCCCGTCGCCTTCGCCCTGCTGCGCGATGCGGGCGAGACGCCGCGCGTCGCCCTGCGCCTGGACTGGATGCGCGAGCGCCTCGGCGAGGCCGGCGTCCCGATGAGGGAGATCCGAAGCGAGGGGCTCTCGCCGGTGGCGCGAATCCTCTCGCTCGTGATGCTGGGCGATCTTGCGAGCACGTATCTGGCGATCTCCAGGGGCGTGGATCCCACCCCCATCGCTTCCATAGACCGCCTCAAGCGAAGCATGAGACAAGGGGGAGTGGCATGAGACCGAAGGCAGTGATCCCGGTCGCCGGCGTCGGAACACGCTTGAGGCCGCATACGCACACGGTCCCGAAGGCGCTCATCACCGTGGCCGGCAAGCCGATCCTCGCGCACATCCTCGACGAGCTGCCGCGCCTGGGGATCGAAGAGGTCGTCCTGGTGGTTGGCCACATGGGGGACCAGATCACGAAGTACGTGACCGAGCGCTACCCGCACTTGAAGGCGGAGTTCGTCGAGCAGGCCGACCGACTGGGCCTGGGCCACGCCGTCTACCTGACCGAGCCGTACGGGCGGGGCCGCCCGCTCCTCATCATCCTCGGCGACACGATCTTCCAGGCGGACTTCACCGAGGTGATCGGCAGCCTCGAGGACCGGATCGGCGTCAAAGAGGTCGAGGATCCGCGGCGCTTCGGCGTCGTTGACGTGAAGGACGGTTACGTGGTCCGCGTCACTGAGAAGCCGGACAAGCCGACAAGCAATCTCGCGATCGTCGGGCTCTACTGGCTGAGCGACTCGACGCCGCTCTACGACGCGCTGTCGAAGCTCGTGAAAGAGGACCGGCGGACGAAGGGGGAGTACCAGCTCACCGACGCGCTCCAGATGATGATTGACGGCGGCCGCCGCATCCGCCCGTTCCGTGTGGAGGCCTGGTTCGACTGCGGGAAGCGCGAGACGCTCTTGGCGACGAACCGGCACCTGCTCGAGCTGAAGCGCCCGGAGGTCCCGAGCCGGATCGAGGGGGCGCAGATCATCGAGCCGGTGGCGATTGATCCGACGGCCGAGGTCGTCGGGTCCATCATCGGTCCCTACGTGACGATCGCGGCCCGCGCGGTGGTGCGCAGCTCGATCGTCCGCAATTCCATCATCAACGAAGCAGCACTCGTCGAGGACATGCTCCTGGATGCCTCGGTGGTGGGCGACCACGCGGTGGTGCGCGGCGCGTTTCGCAAGCTGAGCGTCGGCGATTCATCGGAGATTCAACTGGCGTAGAGTATGAGTCGGCTCCGTCCGTCTTCCTCGGCGGCCTTGATTTTGATGTGAAGGCCGCCTCAAAAGACGGACGAACCCGCCATTCAGACCCTAGCAGCGGCCGGCCTCTCCGCCGGACCGACCGGAGGAAAAGAAGATGGGCATGCGGCACCTGTTCACGTCCGAGTCCGTCACGGAAGGACACCCCGACAAGGTCGCCGATCAGATCTCCGACGGGATCCTGGACGCCATCTTGGAGCAGGACCCGAAGGCTCACGTGGCGTGCGAAGCGCTGGTGACCACCGGCCTGGCGTTCATCTCGGCGGAGATCGCGACGAAGGCCTACGTCGAGATCCCGCGCATCGTTCGGAGCACGATCCGCGACATCGGCTACACCGACGCCTCCTTCGGCTTCGACAACCAGACGTGCGCCGTCATCACGTCCATTGACGACCAGTCGGGCGACATCAAGCAGGGCGTGGATCCGGGCGGCGCCGGCGATCAGGGGCTCATGTTCGGTTACGCCACCAAGGAGACGCCGGAGTACATGCCGCTGCCGATCCTGCTCGCGCACCGGCTCTGTCAGGGCCTGGCGACGCTTCGCCGAAAGGGGACGCTTCCGTACCTGCGGCCCGATGGAAAGAGCCAGGTCACGGTCGAGTACGAGGACGGGAAGCCGCTCTGCATAGACACGATCGTGCTCGCAGCACAGCACCATCCCGACGTCGCGGTCGAGAAGATCCGCGAGGATCTCAAGGAGCACCTCGTCCGTCCGCTCCTGAAATCAGTCGGGTTCGAGCAGGAGCCGAAGTCCTACCACATCAACCGCACCGGCCGGTTCGTCAACGGCGGTCCGAAGGCGGACACGGGTCTTACGGGCCGCAAGATCATCGTGGACACCTACGGCGGCGTCGGAAGCCACGGCGGCGGCGCCTTCAGCGGGAAGGACCCCACGAAGGTGGATCGCTCCGCTTCGTACGCGGCGAGATGGGTCGCGAAGAACCTGGTGGCCGCCGGGCTCGCGGAGAAGTGCGAGATTCAGATCGCGTACGCCATCGGGGAGCCGGATCCGGTTTCGATCTACATTGACACCTTCGGCACCGGGACCGCCTCCGACCAGGCTCTCTGCGACCTGGTGCGCAGGAACTTCGATCTCCGGCCCCAGGCGATCATCGAGCGGTTGCAACTCGCCCGGCCGATCTACAGGAAGACGGCGTGCTACGGTCATTTCGGCCGGAACGAGCCGGAGTTCGCTTGGGAGAAGCTGGACCGCGTCGCCGACCTGCAGCGGAAGTAGGACTTCGGGCGGCGCGCACCGACGGATCACGAGGAAGGAGCAACTATGGATCACGACGTGAAGGATCTGTCTCTGGCGGAGGCGGGGAAGCTGAAGATGGAGTGGGCGGACCGGGACATGCCGGTGCTGAGGCAGATCCGCGAGCGTTTCGCCGCGACGAAGCCGCTCAAGGGAGCGCGGATCGCCGCGTGTTTGCACGTGACGAGCGAGACCGGGAACCTGGTCCGCACGCTGATCGCAGGCGGGGCCGAGACGGCCCTCTGCGCCTCCAACCCCCTCTCGACGCAGGATGATGTGGCGGCCTCGCTCGCCGTGCATTACGGAGCGCGCGTCTACGCGAAGAAGGGCGAGGACAACGACACGTACTACAAGCACATCTATCAGTCACTCGATATCAAGCCGACGGTCACGATGGACGACGGGGCCGATCTCGTGACCGCGATCCACACGAAGCGTCAGGATCTCGCGGCGGGGGTGAAGGGCGGTACCGAGGAGACGACGACGGGCGTCATCCGGTTGCGGAGCATGGAACGCGAGAAGGTGCTCAAGTACCCGGTCATCGCCATCAACGACGCTCTGACGAAGCACTTCTTCGACAACCGCTACGGGACCGGCCAGAGCACGATTGACGGGATCCTCCGCTCGACGAACTGCCTGTTCGCCGGCGCGCAGGTCGCCGTCGTCGGCTACGGCTGGTGCGGGCGCGGCGTGGCGATGCGAGCGCACGGGATGGGTTCGAGCGTCATCATCGTCGAGGTGGATCCGCTGCGCGCTCTCGAGGCGGTCATGGACGGCTACCGAGTCATGCCGCTCGCGGAAGCGGCGCGCGTCGCCGACATCTTCGTGACCGTCACCGGCAACCGTTCCTGCGTTCGCGCCGAACACTTCGCGGTGATGAAGGACGGCGCGATCGTGGCGAACTCGGGGCACTTCAACGTGGAGCTGGATCTCGAATCGCTCGCCGCGATGAGCCGCGGCCGGCGGACCATCCGCCCGTTCGTCGAGGAGTTCGCGCTGGAAGACGGCCGCCGCATCTACGTGCTCGGCGAGGGCCGGCTCATCAACCTCTCCGCGGCGGAAGGGCATCCTGCCGCCGTGATGGACATGTCGTTCGCGAACCAGGCGCTCTCCGTCGAGCGGCTCCTGCACGGGGATGCGCTCGAGAAGAAGGTCTACGCCGTTCCACGCGACATAGACGAAGAGGTCGCGCGCTTGAAGCTCGCGGCGCTGAATGTGAAGATTGACACGCTCACGGAGGCGCAGCGCGAGTACCTCGCGTCCTGGAAGCTCGGAACGTAGAAACGGAGGGGTGATGCGGCGAGCGAAGGGCCGGGTCAACGGGATCATCGTCGGTGTGCTTCTCGTTGCCCTGGGGCTCTTCCTGCTCGCCGCGCTCCTGCCCGGCGAACTCACCGGCGTCATCGGGAGCTCGGCGGCGGATGTGATGGCCGGGGCCCTCGGCTGGGCTTCGTTCTTCATCCCGGCCGCCCTGCTGGTCGCCGGATGGGTCTTCCTGGGCGCGCTCCCGTGGACATTCCTCGTGCGCCGGCTGGCGCTGCTCGCCATCTTGCTGATCC
>JAGVPR010000074.1 GCA_020052115.1 Candidatus Eiseniibacteriota bacterium | reverse complement strand
CGGACACGGCGGCCGCCGACACCGCGGCCGCACCGGCGCGGTTCGCCGTGGCGGATTCGGTCGAGGCCGCGTCCTTCGGCGAGCAGGTGGAGTACGAGGCGCAGAAGATCGAGATCCGCGTGCCCCAGAACTTCATCGTCCTCTCCGAGGAAGCCGTGCTCCGTTACCGCGGCATGGTGCTCAAGGCGGACAGGGTCGAACTCGACGCCGGCGCCGAGTTCCTCACGGCCACCGGCAAACCGGTCCTCGAGGACGAGAAGCAGGAGTTGGTCGGCGAGCGGATGACTTACTCGCTGAAGCTCCAGAAGGGCACGGTCTACGGCGGCGAGACGGAGTTCGAGAACGGGTACTACTGGGGCGAGAAGATTCGCCGCGTGGATCCGAAGACCTTGCAGGTCGCCCAGGGCAGCTACAGCACGTGCGACCAGATCGAGGATCCGCATTACCACTTCACGAGTTCGCACATGCGGATCTTCCTCAACGACAAGGTGGTCGCCGAGCCGGTGGTCTTTTACCTCGAGGACATCCCCGTGCTCGCGCTGCCGTTCTACATCTTCTCGATCAAGAAGCAACGCCACTCGGGATTCCTCGTGCCCGAGATCGAATTCGGCATCAGCCAGAACCGCGGCCGCTTCGTCCGCCACATGGGCTATTACTGGGCGGTCAACGACTACTCCGACCTGACGTTCTCGGGCGACTACTTCGAGAACAATCCTCGCTGGATCGGCTATCTGCAGGGCCGTTACAAGAAGCGCTACTTGCTCTCGGGAAACGTGTCCTCGTCCTTCTCGCGCGAGAAGGCAAACGGCAAGAGCCGCTGGGAGTTCACGGGCGGCCACCAGCAGACGCTTGGCGAGCGGTTCAATCTCTCGGCGCGCGCGAATTTCGTCAGCGACAAGACGTTCCGGCGTGACAAGGATCTCTCGAACAACCCGATAGACGAGCGCATTGACCGTCTCCTGCGCTCGAACGTCGCGCTGCGCAAGGACTGGTCGTGGGGCAACCTCTCCGCCGCGGTGGACCGCACCCAGGATCTCGACGCCGGCGAGATCACACAGTTCACGGCGCCGAGCGCGACGTTCGCCCTCACGCAGCGCACGCTCGGCCGCAAGCCCGATTCCTACGGCCAGGGCGGGTTCCTGCCGGCGTTCTCGTCTCTTTACTACTCGTTCAACACGCGCATGGTGAATTCCTACCAGAGGCGGACGACCTCGGAGCCGCGGGAGTTCCGCCAGGCGATGCAGACGCAGACCTCGATCTCCGACTCGCGCCGCTATCTCGGCTGGCTCTCGCTCGCGCCCAGCTTCGGCTACACGGAGAGCTGGTTCGACCGCGACTTGACGGGAAGGAGTCCGGCCCGGGCCGGCGTCTGGCGCACGGGGGCGAGTGCCAACACGACGGTCTACGGGACGTGGACGCCGAAGATCGGGCCGCTGGTCGGATTCCGGCACGTGATGCGGCCTTCGGTGAGCTACTCCTATCAGCCGGAGTTTCGCCGGCTCACTTACGTGGACTCCCTCGGCACGCGACGCACCCGCTTCGAGTCCATCGGGGGGATCTCGGCGAGCGGCGGCACGAAGCTCAGCTCGATGTCGCTGAGTTTGGGCAACAGCTTCGAGGCGAAGGTGAAAGACGGCGAGGAAGTGAAGAAGGTCACGAGCCTCGCCGACTTGACGTTCAACGCCGGCTACAACTTCCTCGCCGAGGAGCAGGGGCAGAAGCACGCGCTGTCGGACATCAGCGCCGGCCTTCGCCTGAACCCGCACCGCACGCTGAGCATCTACGCCTCGACGACCTATGATCCGCACCGGCGCGATCTGGACGGGCTGGACGTGCGCACGAGCTTCTCGTTCACCGGCAAGCTCTGGGGTGCTGTCGAAGGCGGCTCCGGCGGGTCCGTGGGCGGCGGCGGCGCGACCGAACTTGAGGACGAGGAGACGATCCCTCCGACACGGACGCAGGGCGGGACGATCGAGACGGTGCCCAAGGGTCGCGAGTGGCGCCTGAACGCCAGGCACTCCTACACCCGCGGCGTTGACCCCGGCGAGTTCACATCGTCGCTCGATTTCGGGCTTTCCTTCGCGCTGACGAAGAACTGGTACGTGCGCTACGCCAGCTACTACAACCTGCGCGAGCACGACCTCGTGAGCCAGAGCTGGAGCGTGTACCGGGATCTCCACTGCTGGGAAGCCAGCTTCGACCGGCGTATGAGCGCGGGCACGTCGGAGTATTACTTCCGGATCAGCGTCAAGGACATCTCCGAGATCAAGTACGAGAGGCGCGGCCAGCGGTAGCCCCCTCGGCGGGCAGGTTCGCCCGCCACAGGCCCTTGCTGGGACGCTCACGGCCTCCTCCCGGGCGGCTCCCGGGGCCTTCTTTGAGGATGGCGGGAGCGGATGCTATACTAGGACATCGTTTCGTTGCTTCGGTCGTTTTCCGGGCTCGCGGTTCACGGAGGAACTGGGCCTCATGAGACTCCGCCACGCATCCTGGCTGCTCCTTCTCTTGCTCCTGCTGCTCGCCGCGTTCCTGACGCCGGCGACCAGCGCGGCGAAGCGGAAGGGGAACGTTGACATCTACATCCTCACGACGACGGACTGTAAGGGCGAACTCGAGCCCTGTGGGTGACACTCGGGGCCGAAGGGCGGGCTTGCCCGGAGGGCGAGCCTCATTGACACGCTTCGAGTAGCGCACGAAAACGTCCTCGCGCTTGATGGCGGCGACTTCACCTCCCTGGACCAGAGCGGCTGGAAGGAGAAGAGCCTCTTCATCCTCGACAAGATGGCGCAGTTCAAGTACGACGCCGTCGCCTTCGGGGAGCGCGAAATGAAGTTCGGGGGCAACGAATACCTCGCCGAGATTCAGAAGCGGAAGCTCCCTCTGCTGGCGGCCAACCTGCGCCGAGTCGAGGGAGAGAAGCGTTTCACCGTCGGGCCGCCGTTCATCGTGAAGGAATACGACGGGGTCAAGGTCGGCATCTTCAGCGTCATCGGCGCCGAGGCATACGCCGCCTCACCGCAGGCGGATCCGAACTACACGATAGATGATCCGTTCCAGATGGCGGCGGACCTGGTGCCCCAGATTCGCAAGAAGGCGGACATCGTGGTGATGTTCGCCCACATGCCGTCGAGCGACGCGCTGACCCTTCTGCAGCAGGTGAAGGGGATAGACGTGGCGCTCTTTGCACACGGGCCGGGCGTGCAGCCGAAACCCGTCATGCAGGGGGAGACGATTGTCGTCCGTCCGGGTGAGCGCGGGCAGAATGCGGGCATCCTTCGCATCAGCGTGGCCCCGGATGGGACCGTGGCCGAATTCGATGGGGAGGTCGTGACGCTGGGGGAGAAGTATCCCGCCAATCCCGAGGTTCAGAAGGACATCACAGCCATCAAGGCGGACCTGGCGCGCATCGCCAAGGAAGACGACGTGGCGCGCAAGTCGGCCATGGACGAGGCCCAAGCCGTGGACCGCTTCATCGGCGACCAGAAGTGCGGCCGTTGCCACGTGCAGGCGATGGATGCCTGGAAGGCCTCCGGCCATGCGCGCGCGCTCCAGACGCTCGTGGATCTGCAGATGAACGACTCGCCGGAGTGCCTGCGGTGCCACGTGACCGGGTTCGGCCAGCCCACCGGATTCCGGGCCGGGAAGACCGAGCCGGATCTCTCGAACGTGCAGTGCGAGTCCTGCCACGACTTGGGCACGAAGCACGACAGGGCGCATGCCCAGCCGGTGACCGAGGCGCTGTGTGTCGGCTGCCACGACGCGCAGAACAGCCCGGGCTTCGACTACCATTCCGCTCTCAAGAAGATTGCGCACTAGGGCGGCGCAGCCGCGATGTGAAGTCGGGGAATCTGGCGGCGGCCTTCGGGGCCGCCGCTCTTGTTCGCAACGCCTGAACGGGCGAGGAGGCATTGAATGGTCAGCACCGACGGGATGGAATTCCACGAGAACATACTCGGGACCGTCGGCGAGACGCCGCTGGTCCGGCTGCGCGCGGTGGCGCGCGACGTTCCCGGGCTCCTGCTCGCGAAGGTGGAATCGCGCAATCCCGGCGGGTCGGTGAAGGACCGGATCGGTATCAAGATCCTCGAGGAGGCCGAGCGCCGGGGCGAGATCAAGCCCGGGGCCACGGTCGTCGAGGCGACCTCCGGAAACACCGGCGTGGGCTTGGCGATTGCGGCCGCCGTGAAGGGCTACAAGGCGATCCTCACGATGCCGGACAAGATGAGCCAGGAGAAGATCAGCCTGATCAAGGCCTACGGCGCGCAGGTCATCGTCACCCCCACGGCGGTTCCGCCCGACTCGCCCGAGAGCAACTACGAGGTCGCGAAGCGGATCGCGCGCGAGACGCCGAACGCGTTCCTCGCGAATCAGTATTTCAACCCGGACAACCCTCAGGCGCACTACGAGACGACCGGTCCGGAGATCTGGCGCCAGACGGCCGGGCGCGTCACCCACATTGTCGCCGGCATCGGGACGGGCGGGACGATCAGCGGCATCGCGCGGTTCCTCAAGGAGAAGAACCCCAAGATACGAGCCGTGGGCGCCGATCCCGCCGGCTCGATCATCAAGGGGTATTACGATACGGGGAAGATCGGCGAGGCCAAGTCCTACCTCGTCGAGGGAATCGGCGAGGACATCATCCCCGGCACCTGCCACTTCCAGTACCTGGACGAGATCATCACCGTGACGGACCGGCCGGCCCTGAACATGGCTCGACGCGTCTCGCGCGAGGAGGGGATCCTCTGCGGGGGCTCGAGCGGCACCGCGGTCGTGGCGGCACTCCAGGTCGCCGGCGATGCGGGTCCGGACGCCGTCGTCGTCGTGATCCTGCCCGACACCGGCGAGCGTTATCTGAGCAAAGTCCACAACGACGCCTGGATGCGCGACAACCGGATTCTCGATGTCTCGAGCTACACCGTCGGCGATTTGCTGGGTTCGAAGCCTCGCTCTCTGCCGAGGCTGCTGGACGTTCCTTCCACCGAGAAGGTGAGAGAGGCGCTGAAGCTTGTGCGCGAGTACGAGGTCTCGCAGCTCCCGGTGCGGGAGAAGGATCGCCACGTCGGGACACTGTCGGAGGCGCGCGTGCTCTCGGCCGTTCTCGAGGATCCCGCGCTCTTGGAGGCCGCGGTGACCGCCGTGATGGATCCGCCGCTGGCGGAGGTGACGGTGAGCACGACATTCACCGAGCTGCGCGCGCTTCTCGCCCGCCGTGATTCGGCCGTTCTTGTGCTCGACGGCGACCGGCACATCGGCATTCTCACGCGCCACGATCTGATCGAGTATCTCGTCCCGTAATCCCGCGGTTGCGCCGCGAGGTCACGAGGAGCGAGCATTTCACCCGCCCGCTAAGCGTTTGGCACCGCGGCCGCCGGCGGCGGCCCGAGGAGAGACCATGGGGTTTTCGACCGACGCGATCCACGCAGGTCAGCGGCCCGATCCTTCGACCGGGGCGATCATCGTTCCCATCTTCCAGACCTCGACCTACGTTCAAGACGGGCTCGGGTCCCACAAGGGCTACGAGTACGCGCGCACCCAGAACCCGACGCGAGGGGCGCTCGAAGCCAACGTCGCTGCTCTCGAGGGCGGCTCGCACGGGCTGTGCTTCGGCTCGGGGCTGGCGGCGATCTCGACGATCCTGCACCTGGTGCGCGCCGGCGAACACGTCGTCGCCTCGAACAACATGTACGGCGGCACGTATCGCCTCATGGAGAAGGTGCTTCGCGACCACGGATTGCGCTTCGACTACGTGAACACATCGGACCTGGAGGCCGTCGAGCGGGCATTCCGGCCGGAGACGCGGCTTCTCTTCGTCGAGACCCCGACGAATCCGATGATGCTGGTCTCCGACCTGCGCGCTCTGGCTTCGCTCGCGTCCCGGCGGGGCATTCTCACGGCCGTGGACAACACCTTCATGACACCGTTCTTCCAGCGGCCGCTCGAGCTTGGAGCGGATATCGTCGTTCACTCGAGCACGAAGTACCTGAACGGGCACAGCGACATGGTCGGCGGCGTGATCGTCACGCGTCGCGACGACCTTGCCGAGCGGCTTCGCTTCCTCCAGAATGCCGTCGGCGCCGTTCCCGGTCCCTTCGATTGCTGGCTCGTGCTCCGGGGGACGAAGACGCTCGCCCTCCGGATGGAACGGCACGACCGAAACGCCCGCGAGATCGCTGCTTTCCTGGTCCGCCACCCGAAGGCGCGGCGGGTATACTATCCAGGGCTGGCCGACCATCCGGGCCACGAACTCATGAAGCGGCAGTGCAGCGGCTTCGGGGGCATGATCTCTTTCGACGTGGGGAGTCTTGCCGGGGCGACGGCGGTCCTGGGAAGCACGCGCCTGTTCAGCCTTGCTGAGAGCCTCGGCGGGGTCGAGAGCCTGATCTCCCACCCGGCGACCATGACGCATGCGTCCGTACCGGCGGAGGACAGACTGAAGATGGGGCTGACGGACGGTCTCGTCAGGATCTCCGTCGGGGTAGAGGATGTGGGGGATCTCGTCGCGGATCTGGACGAGGCGCTCGGGCACGTCTGAGAGCCGGCCGGCATCCAAGCTGGCGGGGTGAGGTGACGGTTGACTGCATCGAACGATTTCGATCGGTGTGTGGAGAAGGGGCGGCTGCTTCAGGTTCAGGTGGTCCCAGAGCAACTCGCTCGTGAGCTGGAGGAGGCGGGTAAGGACCACGCCCAGGCTGACCGCCGGTTCGCGTCGGGGCGATTCGACGAGGCAGCGGTCCACGCCTACCACGCGATGTACCATGCGGCGCGGACGCTGCTCTTGGCCCGCGGGTACAGGGAGCGAAATCTCTACTGCCTCGCGACGGGGCTCAGGCGCTTCTATGTGACGCCCGGTCTTCTGGAGGAGAACCTCCTGAGGACTCTCGCTCAGATGAAGGACATCCGGGACCGGGTCACGAGCGGTGGCCGAAGCGACCGCGCGGAAGCCCAGTCGGCTGTAGCGGCGTCGGCTGCGATGCTGGAGCGGGTGCGGGCGATCCTCGGCGAGGAAGCGGGGAGCGGCGGAAAACACGCCGACTAGAGGTGACGGCGTCGCCTCGACGGGTCCCAGGACCATGGCCATCCGAATACGGATCGCGGCACCCTTACGTCCTCTGACGGGAGGTCGAGACGAGATCCAGGCCTCCGGCGCAAGCGTCGGCGAGGTTCTCGAAAGCCTCGAGACGCTCCACCCCGGCTTCGCTGCAAACATCTTCGAGAACGGGCAGATCCGGCGTTTCTTCAGCTTCTATCTGAACGGCGAGGATATTCGCTTCTTGGCAGGGCTCCATACGCCGGTGAGCGACGGCGATGTCCTCTCGATCATCCCCGCGATCGCGGGCGCGCGCCCCTCGACCTGATGCTGCGGATTCCTGAACCCCTCCTTCTCCAGGTGCTCGCGCATTGCGAGGACGGATACCCGGCAGAATGCTGCGGCGCGTTCCTCGGCCGGGTGCGTGACGGCGAGCGCGCGGTGGAGGAGGCGCATCCGCTCACGAACGTGAACCGCGAGCGGCCCCGCGATCGCTACGAGGCGGACCCGCGAGAGTTGCTCGCCCTCGAGCGCAAGGCTCGCGAGAATGCTCTCTCGGTCGTCGGCTTCTACCACTCCCATCCGGACCACCCCGAACGTCCATCAGCCACCGACACCGAGCGTGCCTGGCCGGGGTATTCGTACTTGATCGTTAGCGTGCGCGAAGGCCGGGCGACCGGGTGGCGGTCGTGGGTCTTGGAGGAGGATCCGCGGCGGTTCGTGGAGGAGCCGATCACCGGGTCCGCGGCGTGAGCGGCCCGTCCGGGCCCTAGAGCTTCAGCGCCAGCCCCGTCTTCTCCGGGAGCGCGCGGTAGATCGCGAGGGCGTCCCGGCGGTCCATCAACAGGAAGAGGTCCGCGGGCTCCGGGCGGTTCGTCGCGGCCCCCGTCCACTGCCGAAGGCTCGTCCTCACCCAGCGCCAGCGCGTCTTCATTCGCGGAATGAAGCCGGTCGGTCCGCCGCTCTCATCGGCGTTGGTCGTCACATGAATGGCGAGCTCGCGGCCGAAGAAGAGCGTGAATCTCACGTCACGCATGCGCTCCTCCTCGCGCCACTGCTTCGCGGCATCCGTCGTGTCCACGTCCATCGGGGGCGGATGCTCGGTCACCGTTCCCTCGCGGCGGACGAGAGGGAAAGGCTCGGCGGCCGATTCCTGGAACGCCGCGCTGCGACGCTCGCGCTCCAGCTGACGATCCAGACGAAGCGCGCGAAGGGCGCACACGCGAAGCGGCACGCCTCCGAGTTCCAGCGAGAGCGTCTTCCGCGGTCCGTCGAGCACGAGATACAAGGACTCCTGTTCCGCCAGCGCGAGCCTCGCCTGGATGAATCTCAGGTCGGAGAGAGTCTCGGAGTGGCGATGTGACAGCGACCGCAGGGAGTCCGGAGTCAGCTTGACGGGCGCCTCGCGCGGGGCCGGACGGGCGGCGGAAAGAAACGTAAGAAGCGCCGCGGCCGCGACGAGCGCCGCGAACGTCCTCAGGGCCGGGGGAACCGAACGCATGTGCTCCGCGCCTAGTAGATGTAGACCGGCGTGCCGACGCGAGAGGCGTTGTAAACGACCTCGAGATCCTCGTCGTCGAGACGCACGCAGCCGTGGGTGACGCTCATGCCGAGGGTCCGGCGAAAGAGCGTGCCGTGGATGAGGTACCCGTTTCCAAAGCTCATCGCATAGAGTCCAAGGGCCCCGGCGTCGTATCGCTCAGGCGCTCCCTTGGGCGGGACCGGCTCGCCCTCCTCGATGAAGGCCCAGTCCGGCTTGATCCATATCGGGTTTTCCTGCTTGCCGAGCACTCGGAACCTGCCGCGCGGCGTCTGGAAGAACCAGCGGCGTCCGTCAGGGCTTTCGAGCAACTTGTAGGAGCCGGTCGAGCACACGGCCTCGCGGAGAACGTCCGTGCCCTTCTTCAAGTAAAGCCGGTTCTGGCTCGTATCCACGAGGATGTAGGGGTCCTTCGGCATGCGCCCGTTGAGGCGTCGTCCGAACTTCTCCCGGTCCTTCGTCAGCTGCTTCACCTCTCTCACGAGCGTGTCGGGAGAGGAGGGCGGAGGCGGCGCGACCGCCACGGGGTGCCACTCGACGGTCGCCGAGCGCGTGAGGAAGAAAACCGCCACCGCGAGGCTCGCGAGGAGCGCGAATAAGACGATGAGAACCACGGCGAGCCAGGGGGACCGCCGCGAGGGGGGCTCCCTCGAGGGCGTGAGCACGCCGCCGACGACCGGGGTGTCCTCAGCCATCAATCAACCTCTCCGGCTGTGCCGACGATCGTGACCGGCGTGCCGATTCCGACGCGTGAGAAGAGGTGATCCATGTCGCCGTTGTCCAAGGCGACGCATCCCTGCGTCCAGTCCTCGCCCCGTCCGCCGTGCCCGTGGATCTCGATGAGGCCGCCGATGCTCGCGCGGCGCGTCAACTCGCCGTTGCGCTTGGCGGATGCGAAGCGGCGGCGGTCCTCGTCGTTCGGGTAGTTCAGCAAGAGGGCCTTGTGATACTTCGTCGAGCCGTGGCCCTTCTTGTTGGTTATGCGATAGCGGCCTTCGGGCGTGGCGTTGTCTCCCATGTGGATCTTCTGGCCCATCCAGGCCGAACCGAGATCGGCGCGGTACTTCCTGATCAGCTTACCACCTTGGTAAAGCTCCACGGCGTGGTCTATTTTCTGCACCACCACCGCCGCGGCTCCGTTCTCTCGCGACCATCGGATCGTCTCCTGGACCCATCGGTTCCAGCGACCGCGGTCGGCCGCGTAGCGCACGAGCGAGGCGGCGGCCGTTTCCTCCAGCCGGGACGCCCTGTCGGCGAGGAAGCGGGCGCGCTCGAGCGATTCGCGATAGGCGGCCTTCCGGTGCAGATGGCGGACTTCGACGAGACCCACTTCCAGCGTGGACAGGCTCGAGCGGTTCGCGCGCGAGGGTTGAACGCGCGCCAGCTGCACGCGCACTTGCTCCACCGCAAGCTCCGCCATTCCGATCGTCGTTTCGGACTCCGCGCGCAGCGAGTCCTGGATCGCGACGGCCGTCGTCTCCGCACGGACCGCGGTGAGTCGCGCGTTCTCCGCGGCGCGCGCCACGAGCGCGAAGTCGCGCAGGAAGTAGATGCGCCGGTTCTGCTCGCGGATGTGCTTCCAGGCGGCCTTGACGGAGTCCTCGGCCGTCTGGAGTGTTTCCGGACAGTAGTCGAGGGCCCCGGCCGTGCGCGCTTTCTGGATCGCGCGCTCCGCGTGCTCGACGGCGGCGAACGGCGGTTCGGGTTTCTGCCAGTAGAGCAGGGCGGCTGTGCCCAGAGCGGCAACCAGAAAGGCGATGATCGGGATGACGATTCGTATGTGGCGACGGCGGCGCACGGCTGGCGGTGGCTCCCTCGGCTAGAACACCGATGGTTCACGCGTCCCTGAACTGATCCGCCCGGAGGTCTTGCGGCCTCCGGGCGGGATGATCCTCAGTATCGTTCGTTCGGCGATACGGCCTAGCGATGACCGCCACGCGCAGCAGCGTACTTCTCGATGGCCGCGTTGACCTCGGCGATCAGCGTGCCCGTCCTGTTGACGACCGCTTCAGCCTTGGCCTTGGCCTCGAGATACTCCTCGCGCTGGAACGAAGCCTTTGCATCCTCGAGCGAGGTCTGAGCGCCCTGCAGGTCGCTCTTGATGAGCTCGAGGTCCGCACGCGTCTCCTTGCCCTTCGGGGCCTTGCCGACGAGCACATTCGCGCTGTCGATGGCGGCCTGGGCCTGGAGGATCAGCGCGTCGGCTTCCTTCATCGTCCTCTGCTTGCCCTCGATCGCCGCCTGCTTCGTGGCGACGGCCTGGGACTCCGCGGACGCAATCAGTTCGCGCGAACGGCTGTACTTCCGGAGAAGCGCGAACTTGCCCTTCTGGGTTTCCATTTCGCGCTGCGCCGCGCTCAGGGTGTCCCTGGCAGCGCTGTAATCGGCCGGAGCGTACTTCTCGGCCTCAGCCTGACGGGCTTCCTCGAGCTTGGCGTTCGCGGAATCGAACTCGACCTGCGGGGGCTTCGCGCACGAGGAGAGGGCAGCGGCCATTGCGAACAGGGCCACGACCCAGAGGATTCGCCTCATTTCTCGAACACTCCTTTCACCGGATGGCGGCTTCTGCCACCACCTCTTTGTCCCTTGCCCACGGCAAAAGCCGTCGGGCGCCCAACAAACACCCCGGTGAGTACCGCACCGGGACGGGCTTCTATGACATAGAAGACCCCTCCCTCTTGGAGGCGCCCATCCATGGCCCGCTCACGCGCGACCGCGGACGGGAACACCAACCGGGCCCGGCCGCCGCCCCCCGCCTCCATTCGATCCAGGAAGACCTTCCGGCCTTGACGGCGCCGCGCCGGATATCACTGGCGCTGCCTGGCGGAATCCGCGTCCTCGTGTCCCGGGGACCGTGCCCCGCCGGCGCGCAAGTTAGCGCACGGCGCCTGGATCACCACGCAGCAAATGTCGCAGGGACCAGTGGGGTCTCCTGCGACAGAACAATCCGAGGCAGCCTACTGCTAGAGCGCCATCGCTGTCAAGACCGGATATCTCCATCCGAAAACGTTGCGCTGCAGGGCGTTGCAGCCAGCCGTCTCAGGCGCGGGCCTGTCCAAATCCCACGGATCCCGGCGCTTGTCTCCCGGGCTCAGGGGCTCCCGACGGCGGAAGCGGGGACTGAGGGCTTCTCACGAAGCAGTTCCGAAAGCCGATAGTACAGCACATGAACCGTCGCGCGCAAGCCCGGAGAACCGAACGGGGCGAACCAAAGCCCCTCTCTCGGGGCCGCCTCGCCGCGACGGCATTGGATGTCCTGCCGCACGGACTCGCGGTGCTCGATCGTCGCGGCGTCGTCGTGTTCGCGAACGGCGCACTCGAGAAGCTTCTCGACGCGGGACCGCTCGCGGGGCTCACCGTCGGTCAACTCGGAACACGCTTGCACGGCCTTCACCTCGCCGGCCGCTTCTCGCGGCTGCTGGCAGCGGGCGAGGGAAGCCACCTGCGAAATGTCCCCGCGGGCCTACCGGGCGGGCGAAGCCACTCCGTGAATCTCTCACTCGTTCCGTTCGAAGATGGGACGGCAGCCCTGCTCGTGGTCCAGGACAACGGTCCCTCTGCGGCAGAGATCGAGAGCGCGGCTCGGGAGCAGCACTTCCTCGCCGCGGCCGCCGCTGCCTCGGATGACGCCGTATTCGGTCTCGATCCGGCCGGCGCCATCCGAGCGTGGAATTACGGCGCGCGGCGCATCTTCGGCTTCGGGGATGAGGAGTTTCGCGGCCGGCCCCTGCTCTCGCTCCTGCCGGATGAGGCCGCCGGCGGCCGGCTGAAGCTGGAGGCTCTGAGCCGCAGCGGTTCGGCCCGCAATGTCCAGACGCACGGTCTCACGAAGGCGGGGCGCCGGATCCCGGTTCTCGTGACCGCAACACCCATCCGCGACGGAAGACAGGTGACCGGCGCCTCGATCGTCATCAAGGAGATCGCTGATGTCCGGGCCCTGCACGAGAAATCGCTCGAGGCCGCGCGGCTGAAGACGATTCTCGAGACCGTGGCCTCCGTGAATCACGAGATCAACAACCCGCTCGCGATCGTGATGGGGAACCTGCAGCTCCTCCTGAGGAACTTCGAAGCGGGACCTCCGAGCATCCGCGCACAGCTCCGCTCCGCCGACCTCGCCGGCAAGCGCATCGCCCAGGTCATCCGCCGGCTCTCGAACATCGTCGAGCCGGTCGAGACCGAATACCTCAAAGGCCGCGGGATTCCGATGATAGACCTGCGGCGCTCCAAGGCCCGCTAGCCGACCCCGAACGTTTTCCGCAACCGATCCGTCCTGGCGAGTGTAGGAGTTGCCGGGGTTTGCGGCGGCCCCACCGCGGCGACCGGTCTTTTGGATCCTGAACCTTCATTGTGATAGCGTGGCGGCGATGTCCTATCAATTGTTCCTCGCGACGGTCAGCCTGACCGTCGGCGGGCTGATCATCCTCCTGGGGCTCATCATCCTCCGGGAGAGCCCGCGCCAGCGGCTCAACCGGGTCACCTCGGTCATGCTGTTCTTCGCCGGGCTGGGGGCGATCCTCGGGGGTCTCGGTTTCCTGCTGGCGGGCACCCGGCCCGGCGGCAGCGTTCTCAGCGTCAACCTGCTGCAGAACTTCGCCTACACGTGGGAGTTCTTCTTCCCCACGCTGCTGCTCTTCGCGGCGCTCTATCCGACCACTCTGCCGCTCCTTCGGCGCTGGCCCCATTCGTGGTTGCTCATCTTCGTCCCGCACGGGGTGCACGTCGTCGTCGTGCTCTCCGAGTCGGTTTTGGGGCCCAACTTCGGTCTGCAGGCCGTGCGGAGCGAAGCATCGTATTTCTCCTCTCTCGTGAAGCTGGCGCGCGTGACCCTGTCCCTCGCATACCGAACGCACCGCTCGCTCTTCTCGTTCGTGAATCTGGCGTACGTGATCGCCTCGCTCGTGCTCTTCGCCCGCAGCTATCGCCGCGCCCTGGGGCCGAAGATCCGCCAGCAGCTTCGCGTCATCTTCGCCGGGATGGGCGTCTGCGTCGTTCTCTACAGCGCGTCGTTTCCGATCCCCACGATCCTCGGCGCCGACCTCCCGGGGGCCCTCAGCACGACTCTTCTGGTCTCGGCCCTCGTGCTCGGCTGCGGCTCGATCGCCTACGCGATCGTCCGGCACCGCTTCCTCGACACGAAGCTCATCGTCCGGCGGAGCATCCTCTACGCGCTCGCCACGGCACTCGTCGTCGGGGTCTATCTGCTGGTCGTGCGGAGATTCGACCGGTTTCTCGCCTCAGCCTCGGGTCTCGACGTCGTGTTGCTCGACACGGTCTTCCTCGTGCTCGCTCTGATCATCTACCAGCCGATCCTCGCCAAGACCGAGGAGATTCTCGAGCGGATGTTCATGCGCGACCGCACCGACTACCGGAATGTGGTGCTGCACCTGAGCGAGGAAGTCACGAGCATGCTCGATGTCGCCGCCCTCGGCGAGGGGCTCTGCCGCACGCTCACCGAGAGCATGGTCGTCAACGGCGCAGCACTGGTCGTCGCGGAGGGTCCCGGATACCGCCTCGAAGCGGCGCACGAGGTGCCGGCGACGGAGGCGTTGAGGGCGGGGCTGCCGTTTCTCCGCCGCTTTCCTCCCGAGGCGCCGATGCTCGCCTTCGAGGAGATCCATGACGCGCTCGGGGATGGGGCGGGGGCGCGGCTCGCCTCGCCGCTCCACGATGCCGGGATCCGTTTGATCCTGCCGCTCCGGCACCGAGGGGAGTGCATGGGCTTCCTGCTCCTCGGCGACAAGGCCGCGGGTACGCGCTTCACCACGGAGGATCTCTCTCTCCTTCGTACGCTCGCGAACCAGGTCGCGGTCGGCGTGCGCAATGCGAGCCTCTACCGCACGGCGCTCGAGAAGAGCCGCCTCGAAGAGGACCTCGAGATCGCCCGCCGCATCCAGAGGAGCTATCTGCCGGCCGAGTTCCCCGTGAGGGCCGACTTCGACATCCACGGCACGAACGTCCCCTCGAAGCAGGTGGGCGGGGACTACTACGACGTCATCCCGATGGCGCGGGAGCGGTTCTTCGTGGCGATGGCGGACGTTTCGGGCAAGGGTGTGCCGGCCTCGCTCCTTTCGGCAATGCTCCATGCGTCGCTCCACGCCTACGTCGCGGAGGGCTACGGTGTGGCGGAGATCCAGTCGCGGGTCAACCGGCGCGTGCACGAGAGCACCTCGGCGGACCAGTTCATCACGGGCTTCCTGGGTCTTTTCGAGCCGGAGTCGCGCATCGTGCGCTACTCGAATGCGGGTCACAATCCGCCGTTTCTCATCCGAAGCGACGGAACATCCGAAGCGCTCTCCGCGGGCGGGCTCATTCTCGGCGTGGATCCGGACGCGGCCTACGAAGAGGTCCGCGTTGATATGAACGCCGGCGACCGGCTCATTCTCTACACCGACGGGATCACGGAGGCGCTCCGATGCGACGGCGAGCAATTCGGCGAGGAGAGACTGCTGGCGCTGGTGAGGGGTCTTCCGCCGCGCATGCCGTCGGAGGCGATCGTGCGAGAGATCATCGGCGCCGTGGAGCGGTTCGCGGACGCCGACGAGGCGTCGGACGATCGCACGTTGCTCGTCGTCCGCGCACTCTAGCTGCCGCTCTCGGGCCCGCGCGGCTTCTCCGGCCCATCCTGAGCGGGTTCTGGCTCGCTGAAGACGTCCGCTTCGAACCGGCGGATCTCCGTCTGCCGATCCTTCCACGCGTTTGCCGGCAGCCCCGCCTTGAGGCAGCAGTGATCGAGGAGGGTCCACCGGTCCCAGCCCTGCTCGACAGCCACCTGGGGCAGAAGCAGCCCGCGATGCGGACCGCGGCTCACCATGAGGCCGTCTCGCCCGGGTTCGATCTCCTCCGGCTCGCCGACCGGCAGGGGATCGGTGAGCACGGAGATCTCGATGGTGATGCCGGGCAGCTCTTCCGGATCCACCGGAGAGAAGCGCAGATCCTCGAGCGCCGCGGCGCGCGCCAGCTCGACGACCGCCCGCGCCAGGGGATGCCGCGCCTCGACGAATCCGATGCAGCCGCGAAGTTCATGCCCTCGGCGAAGCGTGACGAAGGCGGCCCGCGGCTTCGCGAGCGCCGGCGAG
>JAGVPR010000316.1 GCA_020052115.1 Candidatus Eiseniibacteriota bacterium | reverse complement strand
GGCGCGCGAGCGATGCGAGCCCGTCGGCGAGGAGGCCGGAGCGGTTCACGAGCGTGGCTCCGACGATGGAGACCGAGGCGAGGTCGCGCTCGAAGTCCGCGTCGAGGCCGGGGAACTCGCCGCGCAGGCTCTCGACGGCCGCGGCCACGATCGTCTCGTCGGAAGGGGCGATCACGAAGCGAAGCGGTGTTCCGGCCGATTCCTGCTCCACCAGATTGAGCGTGATCTCCGCCTGCTCGAAGCGGCGAAAGAGGGCGGCTGTGGCGGCCGGGTCGGGCGGCATTCCGCGCACCACGACGCGGCAGACCTGCCCCTCGGCGGCGATCGCGCGAAGGAGCGTTTCCTCGCGCGGCGAGCGGCCTTCGGATGCGGGCCCGACGCGGGTTCCGGCATTCTCGTTGAACGACGAGCGAACGTGAATCACGGTGTTGTACTTCATCGCCAGCTCCACCGAGCGGCCGTGCAGGACCGCCGCTCCCATGTTGGCCAACTCCAGCATCATGTCGTAGGGGACCTCGGGGAGCCGCCGCGCGCGCGGGCAGGCGCGCGGGTCGGCCGTGAAGACCCCGTCCACATCCGTGTAGATCTCGCACTCCGGAGCGCCGAACGCGATGGCCAGAGCCACGGCCGTCGTGTCGGAGCCGCCTCGTCCGAGGGTGGTGATCTCCTTCTGCGGGCTCACGCCCTGGAAGCCGGCGACGATCACAACACGCCCGCGATCCAGTTCCTCGCGGATGCGGAAGGCGCGGATGTCGCGGATGCGCGCCTTAGTGTGGCTGTCGTCGGTGAGAATTCCGCTCTGCGAGCCGGTGAAGGAGATCGCGCTCACCCCGCGGCGCTCGAGCGCCATGGCGAGAAGCGCCATCGTGATCCGCTCGCCGGCCGTGAGCAGCATGTCGAGTTCGCGCCGCGGGGGCTTTGCCGTGACGCCCTTCGCGAGACCGATGAGGTAATCGGTCATGTCGCCCATAGCCGAGACGACGACGATGAGATCGTCGCCGGCCCTGCGCCGCTCGGCGATGCGGTCGGCCACCGCCTGGATGCGGGTCGGGTTCTCGACGGAGGTGCCGCCGTATTTCTGGACGCAGAGGCTCATCGGTGCCTCGCATTCTGGGACAGGGCGGGGGTGGGGTCAACACGCGCGGGAAGCGGCTTGTGCGGGCCTGCGGGGGAGAGCCTCCGGAGCCGGAGATGGCGCTTGACAGGGCCGGAGGCGGCCCCCTAGACTCCTCGGGTAAGTCGTTCGCGGCATGAAGTTACCGAAGGGGCGGAAGTAGCTCAGTCCGGTAGAGCTCCACCTTGCCAAGGTGGCTGTCGCGGGTTCAAATCCCGTCTTCCGCTCCAACGTTCGCCCCGCGTTCCCGCCCGCCCGTGCTCCCGCGGTTCCTCCTCGAGTTCTCGATTCGAGCGTGGTGGACGCGTGTTTCGCGGGGCGGGGAGCGAGCCAGAAAGCGCTCGCACGGCGGGCGGCGGGCGGCTAGAATTTGCTGCATCGCGATCTTTGCGAGGCGCCATAGCCAAGTGGTAAGGCGACGGTCTGCAAAACCGTTATTCACCAGTTCGAATCTGGTTGGCGCCTCCAACCTAAGTCTTTAGCTCCGTACAGAATACGAAGTCGAAGCGTGTGGCCGGGCCCGGAAACGGGACTGGTCACACGCGTTTTTCGTTCTACGGATTTCTATGGAGTTACGCCGTTTTCGCGGGGTGGGACCGGTCACATGGGGCATATGGCGGGAAACTGCTACCCTTTCTAAATGCGGCCCTATGGATAGCTCCTCTTCGACTCGATCCAGAGGCCGTCCGCGATTCGGGGCCGAGCCGTTGAGCCGATGCGTGGATCCTCGCGTTGGGACTCATGCAGGTATTCACCAAGCCGAGCGCCGAAAGCACGTGAGAACTGACTAGCACTCTCGGCCACCGATGCTCTTCGAGACCTCGACGGGGCCCTCGCCCCAACATCCATCTTGTGGGTTGGACTCCGTTGGTCTACGATAGTCGCCGCTGCAAACGCGTGCCGGTCCGGCCCTCGCAGGGGGAGATTAATGGCCGAAAAGATCCTAACAATCCAGGGGTCTGCCGCCTGCCCCCAGGATCGATGAGAAGACGGCCTACGGCATGGCGCAGGAGAGGGCGAGTTGCCGGGCTTCGCGGTCCGCCAGCAGTGGCACTTCAAGCGCGCCGTCATCGACGTGCGGATCAGGTCGAGGAAGAAGAGCATAGCGGCCGCGTCCGGGGTATCGGTGTCTCCCGCCGCGAGGGCACATCTCGTCGTGGCCGCCTCTGAGCAGGCGCCTGCGAAGAAGCGAGGTCATGAATGAGCATCTCCGACATCATCAAGCCGCGCAAGGAGGTCCTCCAGGACGCGATCGAGGGCATCATCGACCTCGCGAATCTCGACGATCCGAAGAAGCGCAAGATCGAGGCGCGTCCGGAAACGTTCTTCGACCTGACCTACGCGACGACCGATATCCGCCGAGTGCTCTCGATGCTCGACCAGCGGTTTGGGGCGAAGGGCGAGGCACCGGGGCTCTTCCTCTTCGAGGGGCTCAAGGGAAGCGGCAAGTCCCACCTGCTTCTGCTCGTTTACCACCTTGTCTCGTCCCCGACGACCGCACAGGCGTGGCTGGCACGGCACGGCATCACCTGCCGGCTCCCGACGGACGCTGTCGTCGTCGTCAACAAGTTCACCGACCTGCCGCTGTACTCGATCTGGGACTTCGTCTTTACCAGGCTCACCGGGAAGCGTCCCGAGCGGGCAGTCGTTCAGCCGAGCCTTGAAGAGGTCCGCACCGCCCTCGGGGATCGCCGGCTCGTCCTGATCCTCGACGAGGTGGAGCAGGGCATCAGGGTGATCGCGGATCCGGCCGTCCGAGCCCAGAACGTGGCATTCCTCCAGATGCTGTCCGAGTGGGGGAGCCGCACCGACCAGGTGACGCTGTTCGCCAGCATCTACAGCGACCACGAAGAGCCCGGATCGACTCTCAAACGCGTCCCTCGTTGCGACGTCAACTTCGCGATGGGCGGCAACGGTGGCACGTCGAACGCGCGGCTCGCTGATCGCGCTCACGTGGTCCTGCATCGCCTCTTCGAGAACTACCTGTCCTTCGACGCGGCCCGCGCGGAGGGCGTGGTCGACAGTTACCTGAATGGCTGGAGGCGGCAGCTCACGGTCGACGGCGACGCGCGCGCCCTGCTTTTTCAGACGTACCCATTCAGCCCGGACCTTCTCGACGTCATCCTTCGCAGGGTTCCGACGAGGGGCGGGTTCCAAAACGTCCGCGGCGCGCTCGGGTTCCTCGGCCACATGGTGCGACTCCACCACGACCGTGTTGACCTGCTCACTCCGGCACACGCGCCCCTTCTCGACAGGGAGGTCGCGACTCGCCTCTCGGATCTCGACGCCGGTGGCGACCTCATCACGCACGCGAGGAGCAACATCGACGAGCTGAAGGACTATCCGCTGGCCTCAGAGATCTCGTCAGCCACGATGCTTTACACGCTTACCGGCACCGGCCGGAACATCGGCGCGACGAGGGAGGAGATCCTCCGGAGCGTCCTTGCTCCGGCGACCGACGTCAACGACGTCGAGCGGACTCTCCTGGCGTTTCAGAAGTACGCCTCGCACTTCCACCTGCAGGAGGGGCGCTACTACTTCGATCTCGAGGAGAACGCCGATGCCAAGGTGGAGTTCAGGTCGCTCCGCATCGACCCCGATGGGAGAAAGAGCCGCGACCTCCTGCACTCGATCTGGAAGGACGAGCTGTTCCGCGAGCCGAACGCGGTCGTATTCCATTCGGTGGACGATACCCGATCGACGCTCGAGTCGCTCGAGAAGGACCGCTTGCGGTACGTGCTGGCCCCGCGCCGCCTGACTTCGAGTGAGCGCCACGATCTGTACTTCGGCGTCTCCCTGAGGAACCAGGTCGTTCTGCTCGAGCCGAAGGACGCCTCGTTCGATCTCGATCGGAACGCCGACCTCCTCAAGTGGGCACAGCGCATACTGGCCGCGCAGGACCTGACGTCGACGGCGCGGGAGGTGTCGCGCAAGCAGGAGTACGACCGCATCGGGCGCGAAGATCGCAAGCACGTCCTCGAGGCGCTGCGGCGCGCCGGCTTGATCTACGTGCGCTTCGAATCCTACGGCACGTCCGCCGATCTCGATCGGATCGACGAGGAGGCGCTCGGAGCTTCGTCGGCGAAGGACGACGTTCTCACGGCCCTCAGCCAGCGGATCTTCCCTGTGCAGCTCTTCGAGGAGCACCTTGCGCAGCGGGTGGCGGATCTGCGCGACCGGACCGTCAGGGACATCGACCAGGAGTACAGGAACACGATCAGTTTCCCGGTTCCCACGCACGCGACGTCCGTGACCAAGGCGATCCGAGCCCTCGCGAAGAGCAAGAAGCTCGGCGTCTGCCACCCGAAGGGGAACTTCTGCGGCGAGGATCCAGGGCTGACCGAGACGGAGATCGTCTCGGCGAGCATCTCCGATCCGTTCGACAGCTCGCTGACGCAGCTCGATCTCACGCCAGCGTCAGCAGGTTCTGGAGCCTCGCCGTCGCCAGCCCCTTCGATCCCGACGGTTCCGGGCGTACCTCCGATCGTCTTGCCGAACGGTGGCACGGTGGCGTCGTCGGCGCTCGAGGTCGCGGTTCTCCCGCAAGCCAGCACCGCACTCCTTCGACAGGAGATCGCGGCAAAGCTCGCGAACTTGGGTGACGCCCTTCGAGTAAGACGGGCCCGCTTCACAGTTTTCGTCGACCAGACCGTCGGCGATCTGAGCGGGCTTCCGGCCCCGCTACGTGGAAGCCTCTCTGGTCCAGGAGCCTTGGCGGCGGACATCACCATCACCAAGGAGGGCGAGTTTACCAAGGCGGAGATCGAGACGATGGCCGAGAGGCTGCCCGTCTTGACGAAGGCAGAGTACGGGGCTCGCCTCGACGTGACCGGCGTGATCGTTTCCGAGGGGCTCTGATGCCTAGCCTGTCGCGCGACATCGTCGGTCGCCTCGCCGCCCCGGGGCCGCGCCTGCCGTGGATTCAGGAGTGGCTCCTCGAGAGCGTGTGGACCGGGAAGCGATACGACGAGCTCGGACCCGTCCAGTATCTCGAACGCGGCGAGCACGAGGTCAACGACATCGAAGAAGTGCTCGCTGCGGCCGCGCCGCGGGTCTACCACGAGCTTCTCGATGCGCCCACGCTCGACCGAGATGTCCGGCGCTTCCTCGACGTGTGGGCTCCGTGCGCGGTCGTCGTCTTCGACGGCATGTCCGTTCGTGAGATCCCGCTGGCGCTGCGACTCGCATTGCGGAGCGGCCTAGAGGCGAAGGAGACAGGAGTGGCGCTCGCGGCAGTGCCGAGCGAGACGGCGCAATTCCTCGCGCAGCGTCTTGGAGCCGGTCGGGTCTCGCCTTCCCAGCTTCCTACCCGGCGCGATCTGAAGGAGCGGGGTATCGCTACGTACTACTACGACAACCCGAACCAGCAACACCGGCTCGATGTCTCCGCGCGCGCTCTCCTACTCTGGTCGTCGTTCCCCGACCAGACCTACAAGGACTCCGGCGCGCGCTTCGCGCAACACTTCGAGCAGATGCACACCGTGCTCGAGACGGCATGGCTCAACACGGTCCAGCAGATCCCCGCGGACCGCCAGATCCTCGTCACGAGCGACCATGGGTACGTGTACTTCGGCTCGGGGATGTCATTTTCCCGCAGCAACGCCGCGCTCCGCCCGCTGACTGCTTGGCTCGGTGGCGAGCGGAGCCGCACTCTCGGTGGAGCCGACGCTCCGCCCCAACACCCCGACCTGGCGATTCTGGGCCACGCGGGCGTCGCGATGATCCGCGGACGAGTTCAGACGCATCCCTCGGGGCAGTCCGCGAACAAGCTCTACAAGCACGGGGGTCTCTCGCTCATGGAGATGCTCTGTCCATGGATCGTGCTCCAGCGGAGGACAGCATGACCGACCGCCCGCGCCGAGCGATCGAGGACGCCTTCCCGGTGGTGGACATCAACCGGCTCGCAGTGCCGGAGCGCAACGCGTTCAAGCCCGTGTACCAGATGCACAAGTGGTTCGCGCGACGCGCCTCGTGTGTCTTCCGGGCGATCCTGCTCAGCAGCAGTAAGCCGAGCGGAACTGATGTGATGGCTGAGTTCTACCGGGATCACATTGACGACCCGGACACGCAGGGGAAGGTCGTGCTCGATCCCTTCATGGGCGGAGGCACGACGGTGGTCGAGGCCCTTCGCCTCGGCTACCGTGTCGTGGGAATCGACCTCAACCCTGTAGCTTGGTTCATCGTCAAGTCCGAGGTTGAGCCCATCGATGAAGAGGCTCTCAAGTCGGCCTTTGATCGACTCGCGCAGCGGCCGACTGCGGGCGGGCGAGCGCTGCGGGACGAGCTCCTTTCGCACTACAAAACGACCTGCCCCTGCTGCGCTTCGACGGATGCGGACATCGTCTACACGTTCTGGGTTCGCTCCGGCGTTTGCCCGGTCGAGAGCTGCAAGCGGGAGGTGCCTCTTCACCGCGACCACATCGTCGCGCAGAGGGCGCCCGCCGTGCGTTACTGGCGAGGCGCGAAGTGCCCGCGCTGCGAGAAGACGTTCGACTGGGAGACGGATCCCGCGATTCTGGTTGGTGAGCCGGCTCTCCGGGTGGCCAGCCCCACCTACTCGGCGGGCGTCGGCCGCACCACGGCCCGGTGGGCGTTCTCAGCGGACGAGGACCTCGAATGCCCCTGGTGCCACGAGCGGGTTCGCGCGTTGCCCTCGTCCAGCCGCCGCGAACGTAAGAAGGTGCCGCTCATCGTGCTGCACTGCCCGCAGTGCGAGTCGGTGTGGCAGTGGCGCGGAGACCTGCCTGAGGAGGTGGACTGCCCGGCGTGCCACCACCACTACGCGCCATTGACGGGCAACCTCCCGGACGACTACGACTTCGTCTGCTCGTGCGGGACCAGGTCAGGGATACTCGATTCGCTCCGGCGTCTACCTGCTGGGGAGCGACGTCGGCTTCGGCCCTACGCGATCGCCGGATACTGCGCTGACTGCGGAGGCGACACAGAGCCCGATGACGACGCCGACAACGGGCAGGAGGACATCTTCGAAAGGCGCGAAGCGCCCCGTGAGCGGCCCGCGCCGCGACCTGCTCACGCCTGCGTCCTGGGCAAGAGCAAGGGCCGATTCTTCCGGCGCGTGACGCCTGAGGACGTCGCGCGCTACCAGGACGCCGCCGCGCGATGGGAGCGGGAGAAGTCGTCGCTCCCGCATCCGCACCAAGAGATCCCCCACGGCTACCAGACGGTCGTTGGCAACGACCTTCCGGGACACGGATTCTCGCGCTGGCAGGACCTCTTCAATCCGCGGCAGCTCCTCTGCCTCTCGACGCTGCTGAAGGCGATTGACCAGGAGCCGGACCTCGTCCTTCGCGAGATGCTGCTCAGCGCCTTCTTCCAGGCGCTCCGCAGTAACTGCCTCCTTTGCATCTACGACAGAACGCGCGACCATTTGGTGCCCGCACTCTCACGCAAGGACTTCGCGCCACCGAAGACCCCGCTGGAGAATTCCGTCTGGGGCACGAAGTACGGGCGGGGTACTTTCGCGAGCGTTATCGATCGAATTATCGAGGGCAAGGCCTTCTGCAATGCCCCCTCCGACAGACGGTTCATCGGCCTCAACGGGAAGGGTGAGTCGCAGCTCGAGGATGTGCCGCGTCGAGAGAGGATCGCCGGCGCCCCCGAGACGGTGAAGCTCTACGCCCAGAGCTCTACGACACTCGATACCCTCGACCTGGGCGTCGAGAAGGTCGACCTCGTCATCACCGATCCGCCGTACGCGGACAACGTCAACTACTCCGAGGTCGCCGACTTCTTCTACGTCTGGCTTCGGCTCAGCCTGAAGACGCGCTACCCGTGCTTCCTTCCGGAGTTCACGCCCAAGGCGGAGGAGATCATCGCGCAAGAGACGCGCGGGCGCTCGATGGCGGACTTCCAGAATGGGTTGACGCGGGTGTTCGCGCTGTCGGCGGAGCGCCTGAAGGAAGACGGCCTGCTGGTCTTCACGTTCCACCACGAGGCCAACAGCGCATGGGAGGCGGTGCTCCAATCGGTCATGGACGCAGGCTACGTCGTCGAGGCGGTCTATCCGTACGAGTCCGAGGCGCGGAAGAGCGGCTCGATGGGCGCCCAGAAGATCGCGTACGACCTCATCCACGTCTGCAGCAAGCAGAATGGTCGATCTGACCGCGACAAGCGGTCCTGGGCGGGAGTCCGACAGGAGATCCGCCGCCGAGCGCGCGAGGAGATCGCGGCCATCGAGGGAGGGCGGTACGGTAACGCAAAGCTTCCCCCGGCCGACGTGAACATCATCCTCATCGGCAAATGCCTGGAGCTCTACGGCCGCCACTACGGGAAGATCGTGGACCACGAGGACAACCCGGTGTCCCTGCCCACCGCTCTCGAAGAGATCAGGATGATGGTGGACCAGCTCGTGAACAGCGAACAGCCTCTGCCCACTGAGCTCATGGACATCGACCCCGAGTCCTACGTCTACTTGACGTGCCTCTGCGACCGAAAGGAAGTCAAGGCAGACGAGGTCCACAAGGCCACGCGCGGTATCATCGAGCCCGACGCGCTGACTGCCGCCGGCTTGCTGACCCGTGGCAGGGCGCGCAGAGGTCGCACCTTCGAAGTCAAGCAGCCGCGCGATCGCCTCGATGACCTCCTCACGAAGTTCAAGGTCGACGGTGCACGGTCGGATCCGGATCTCTTCGGTCAGGTCCCGACGCCGAAGATGCGCGGGCGCAGCATCTTCGTCAATCGCCTCCACCTCCTGATGGGCCTCGCTGAGGCCGGCGACAACTTGCTTCCGTGGCTCGAGCGTTTCCGTGGCGAGGCTCCGCAGATTCGCGCCGCGTGCGAATTCGTGGCGCGGCGGAATGCGGCCTTCGCTCCCACGCTGAGGAAGATCCTGGATCTGTTGGAGATCGGGCCCCTGTTCAGGAAGGCACGGTGATGCCCGGCTACGTCATCGTGGAGCGGAGCGCTCTCAATCTTGCTCGGGAGAGGGGCATCGTCGCGCACGCAGAGGAGATTGGCTTCCTCGATTTCCTCCGCGAGCTAGCCGCCGAGGAGTTGCCGTTCCCGAAGTTCACCGAGCTTCGCCTCTTGGGACTCGAGGAGATCCTCTTCGCGGCGCGGCCGAACGACGCCGAGCTGGCCCTCGATTTCCACCGGCGACTGCGTCAAGCCGCTCCCCAACTCGAGCGGCGGCTCATCTCGATTCAGGTTGTGTTCGAAGGAACCCTCGTCCGCGGCGACACGCTCTGGGTCGAGTATCGGGGGCAGAAGCTGTCCATCGCCAACATCTTCGGTTCGCCACCGCCCCAGACGGACGCGCGCGGCAACCGCTTCTACCACGCCAATTTCAGCCTGACCCATGCCTGAGCGCCGAGACGATAGCGTGAAGCCCAACCAGCGGGTGTACGTCTACGGACGAGAGGACCTCGGCGTCGGTGAAGTGCTGCGCATCTGTGAATCCGGCGAGAGCTTCCAGGCCGATGTTGCCTTCGACGATGCCGAGGGCCGGCAGCTCCATACCTTTCCGCTTGATCGATTGCAGTCGGCGAGGGACCCGTGGCAGCGGATCATGGCCTCGGACCTCGACAGCCCCCTCGACTTCCTGCTGAAGCAACTCGCACTTCAGCTCCCGCTCGCCAACACGGGTGGCGAACTCTCCAACAGCCGGACGGCTCTTCTTCCTCATCAGATCCTCCTCACGCGCGACGTCATTGCGGCCACCCGGAGGCGGCTGCTGATCGCGGACGAGGTCGGGCTCGGAAAGACGATCGAAACCGGCATGGTCATCCGCGAGCTCGTCGCTCGCGGCGACGCGGATCGGATTCTCATCATCTGCCCCGCGGGGCTGACGAAGAACTGGCAGAACGAGCTGCGTGATTGCTTCAGGCTCCACTTCGACATCCTGGGGAGCGACTTCATCGATGCCAATCCGTCGGTGTGGGAGAGCCATCGGCGGGTCATCGCATCGATCGATCGTCTCAAGATGCCGCAGCGTATACAGCGTCTGCTCGCCTCGCCAAAGTGGGACCTCGTGGCCATCGATGAAGCGCACCATGTCAGCCGCGTCCGTTACGGCAACAAGGTCGCGGTGACGCAGAACTACAAGCTCGCCGAGGCTCTGCGTGGCCACACGCGCGATTTCATCTTCCTGTCCGCGACGCCGCACCAGGGCGACGCTTTTCAGTTCTGGTCGTTGGTGCAGGTCCTCGACGACAGCCTGTTCGAGTCGCCCGAGGCCATGCTCGACCATCGAGGGCTGCTCAATCGTGTGATGGTCCGTCGGACCAAGCGGGACGTGACGGATGCGCACGGGAAGCCGATTTTCATGCGGCGGCAGGTCCACACTCAGACATTCCCGCTGGCCGCCCGCGAGCGCGCTTTCTACGACCGGCTGACGGAGTACCTGCGCGAGGGGTACGGCGTCGCCGGGCTGGGTGAGAAAAGAACCACCAGCCGTCAGCGCGCGGTCGGGTTCGTCATGGCGACGTTCCAGAAGATCATGTCGTCGAGCCCGCGTGCGATCCGGCAAGCGTTGAGGAGGCGCCTCATGGTGTTGCTGGCGCGCCAGCAGATGGCGCTAGAGGCCCAGCGCGAGAGGGGGCGCGCAGACGTCGCCGAGAAGATCGTGGGTACTCAGGAGGAGCTTCGCGATCTCGCCATCGCGGTTCACCAGCTGCCGCCGTCACCCTCTCAGCGGGCTGAGGCCGATTCATTGGTCGCCCGCCTCAAGCAGCAGCTCGCTCGGAATGCGACAGAGGAAACTACGCAGTGGTCGCTCGATGATGATGAAGAGGCTGATGAGGGGATCTCCGCGGAGGCGGACATTCCGTACGAAGCGCCGCGCGTCCGGGAACTCATCTCGCTTGTCCCGGAGGGGACGGATCGGAAGTTCGAGACGCTGGTCCGGGCCATCGAGCAGGTGCGGCGCGAGTACGTGAAGGAGAAGTTCCTCATCTTCACGCAGTACCGCGAGACGCTCGAGTACCTGCGTGAGGAGCTGGGCAAGCTTCACGGCGCCTCAAAGATCGCTACGATCAAGGGAGGCCCCCTCGAGGACAAGATCGCGGCGGTAGAGTCGTTCTGGGATCCGGAGGGCGCCCAGTTCCTGGTCAGCACGTCAGCGGGCGGCGAGGGCATCAACCTGCAGGTCTGCCACATTGTCTTCAACTACGACCTGCCCTGGAACCCGATGGCGGTCGAGCAGCGGATCGGGCGAATCCATCGCTACGGGCAGCGCGACACCGCCCAGGTTTACAACCTCGTGGCCGAGGACACGGTCGAGGAGCGCATCTACGGTCTTATCGAACAGAAGCTGCTCGACATCGCGCAAACGATCGGGCGCATCGATCCGGTCACGGGTCAGGTCACGGAAGACTTCCGCTCGGAGATCCTCGGATTCCTGGGTTCCTCGCCGAACTACCAGGACCTCTACAAGAAGGCTCTAGTCGATAAGGACTACCGGCGCACCGAGCGCGAGATCACCGAGGCCGTGGAGCGAGCACGACAGGCGAGTGAGGCGCTCAGGAACCTGACCCAGGGACTCGATGCCTTCAACCTCGAGGACTACAGGCAGTTGCAGGGGCATTACACGCTCGACGACCTCAAAGCCGTTTTCACGGCCGGCATCCTGCGTCTGGGTGGAGCGGTGCTCCCGGACGGCGAACTTCTCCGAGTCGAAGTGCCCGAGTGCCTCCGCAGCACAGCGACCCTGTCGGCGAGGTACGAGAACGTGACTTTCGATCGCGCCCTCGCCATGCGAACGCGGAAGGCGCAATTCTTCGGCCTCGGGCACCCCCTCATTGATGCGCTGATCAAGTACCTGCGAAGTCCGCGTTTCCGAGGCGAAGCCACGGTGCTGCCGGGCGCAAAGGGTGAAGGACGGTGGTCCGTGCGCTTCCTCGTGAAGGCAGAAATGGAGGGGAATCGGCAGCATGTCGCGTACGAGCACTTCCTGGTCGATCTTGACGGCGCGTGGGAAGAGGCTCCACCCCGTGCCGACATCGAGGCGCTTCAAGCGGTCCGCGTCATGAGTGGAAGTCCCCTCGACCCGCACGGATTCGAGAGGATCGCCGACGTTCGGGAACGCGTCGCCCAAGGAGAGCGAGAGCTTCAAGCGCGGCTACGGTCTGGCCTTGACGGTGTGCTGTCGGTGAGGACCCTGGTCGTGGGCGTGGCGCAGGCCCCGAGCGCGCGTCGCGGCGATACCTGAACACGAGTGTAGCAACCCCATCTTCAGGTAGTTGGGCACAGGCATCCTCCCAGGTTGACGCAAGAGGCGATCCCTCAGTTGCGGCTACCCGAACTGGCCACCATTCAGGCATTCCTCCGCGGCCGGCCTTCAGCGACCGGTAACAGTTTGCTCATGGTGGTGGTGAAGCGGTCGTGGGAAGTCCTGCGAGGTAGTGCAGGAGGCAGTGACGCACCAGCTGGTGAAACCAGTACGCATAAGGCAGTTTCTGCTTCTCGGTAAATCGTCGATTCTGGAGGATCATGCCCACGGAGGGGTCTATGTCCCAGCGCGGGAATCCAGCGACCTGGCTCAGGTACATCGGATCGCCGCGGTGCAGGTAGCCGGAGCGCGCATCGTAGATAGCCCCGAGCACGCCGCGGAGTTTCTTCCGCGTGATCTTCGTGTGGGGCGCCGCGTACTTTCCGCCCCTGAAGAACCCACGGGAGTTCTCCTCGAGGAACACGACGAATCGGTGCTTCGCGCGCCGTGATTCCAGCATGCGTGCGAGTTCCTCCTGCTGGCTCTCGGAGAGACTTAGGGATCTGCTCTCCACGCTGAGGAGCTTCCGGGCGAGCGGGTCGCGCTCGAGTACGACCGGTGGTGCCACGGCCTCGACCGCTGAGACGAGACGGACGAATACCATTTCCGGGTCTCTTCCGATTTCTCGGAGCGCCCGCGCATAGTGGTGGAATGCGAGAATGAGTCCCTGATGGCTTGGTGCCTCGGCGCGAGCAACGCAATCGAGGAATTCGGCGAGGCCGGTCCCGAAATTCCGGGGGCGCCGTCCGAAGATCACGGGATCCACAGCCTCCCTGACGGGAGCCCGGAGGAGCGGGTATTCGGTTTTCACCTTGAGACCGGTCGCCGAGAGTTCGCCGTAGGCGTGCGAGAGAACGAAGAAGCGGGCCTGGAAGAACAACGACAGAATCGCGACAAGCTCGCCCGTCACTCCGCCCGGGAAGACGTAGCCTCTGGGGCGGCCCGCGGTAAACGTGAAAGGGCCGTACGGCGATTGGCACCGTAGGAGGTACTTGTAGAGACCATCGGCGCCGCGATCGAGCGTCAGCCCGCCACAGCGGATAGCCCCATCGGCGTAGTCGAGGACCCCCGGAATGCGCACCTCTGAGGCGAGTTCGACTTCGGTGATGGCGCTTTGCCCACCCGCACGGACCCGCTCCAGGTCCTTGATCCACTGCATGCGGTCATCGCGATCAACGATAGTCATCGGTCTTCATTCATTCCCTTACACGGAGAGATCACGGGGCGGAGGATGCCGCCGCCGCCGGGTCGGCTTCGGCGAGCCGCTCATCGAGAAACTTCGTCAGCTGCTGGGTCAGCCGATGCGGAAAGGCCACGAGCAGATACGGGAGGCACTCGGGATGCGCCTGCAGCACCAGAGGGACGCTCGCGTGATCGACTGCGTTCGCTTCAGCCATCAACTCCTTCCACGACTGCGTTTCATTCAGGAGAATACTGGTCTCCCTACCTTTCGGACTTCTGTACAAAAAGTGCTGCCACGACTCGGCTGGATGGAACTCGGTCAGGTGCAGATGGCTGAGGGGCCGCCAGATCTTCTCGAGTTCCGCGCGGAGCTCATGGCGCGCTGCAAGCTGGACGAGTGAGGCGAGAGCGAACGAACTTCCGCGGAACGTCTCATAGATAGGCTCTTCCAGAATCTCGAGCCGCAGCCGCGCGACAGTCTCGTGCTCATAGTACGGCTTCAAGAGAGCCGCGGCGTCACTCCTCTGGCACGCGGTGAGCGTCCCGAGCAGCGTACCCAACAGAGCACGCGCCTCGGCACGTTGATCGCTGTGGTGGAGATACCAAAACACCGCGAGGCGAAGTGGCACGGCTCCCTCGCTGAAGAGCTCATGGTCCGCTGCCGAACGGGCCAGGAAAGCTCCATGTTCCGCAGTTCGCCAGTCGGACGCTCCTTGCAGCAGGCGAACGAGCCGCCATGCCGAGAGATAGCCGGCAAGGATGGTCGCGCGCAGCGTCACGAAGAATCCATCGAAGAAGCTCCCCGGCTGAAGGAGATCGGGGCTTGCGTACGCCTCCTTCGCCAGTTCCTCCAGGGCACGATCGACCGCGAGCATAGAGAGTTCGATCGAAGTGCCGAGTTCCGCGGTCGCGCCGTTCGCTTCGGCCAGGGCCAGGAGATGGATCATAGTGCAGATCCAGCCATCCGCCGCAGCCCACCAGTTGAGCCGTCGCTCGTATGGTGCGACAAGGTAGGCGGCGATGATGGCGACGCTGGCCGCGAAGCGAGCGGTCGCAGCTGGGCTCTTCTGTGCGAGCGGCCCGAGGGACGCGAGGAGCGCAGCGAAGTCCTTCTTCGGGAACGGATCGCGACCGTCTCGGATGTAGAGATCGAGGAGACGGTGGAGATCTTCGGCCTCGCGCGGCAGCACCTCTTCGGCCGCGGCAACGAAGTCGGTCAAGAGTTGTCCCTTCACAATCGTCTCGAGCGGCTCGAACCCCTTCGCGACGCGATCACGGTTTCGATCATCGATCTGGACCCGGACGGGGTCGGTGAACGCTCCGGTCACGACCAGAATCGAGCGGTGAGGGGAAGACCCCGAGACGCTGGGATGTCGGATCGGGATGTTGAGCAGCTCCTCGACCTCCGGCCACACTTCGTCCCGCCATCGGTTCAAGTCGATGTCGCCAGCCTTGAGCTGAAATCCGCAAGGACGGCCGCTCGAATCGACAGCGATGATGTCCTTGCCTTGCTCGAAGGGACCGTGAGTCGAGACGTGAAGCGTGCGATATCCCTGCCGGCAGAGGAGTTGGCAGTACGGCAGCTGAAAGCCGCGCTCATCGGCTCTAGTCAACCAGTTTTCGATGGCTCTCGCGATCATGCCACTCCTGACGTTTCTTCTCTATCAAAGCCACGAGACGTGCATGAAGCGCTGGGTCGGCATCCCACTCTCCGAACAAAGTGGGGAGCTTGTCTGCGATCGCCGGTCCGACGACCAGTGACGGCATCTTCGGTTTGGCCGTCTTCTCGTCGAAGTCGATCTGCACCCTGTCGAGCATTTCGTAGAAGATCTCGAACGTGAAGGGTCTGCCGCCGGCGTCTACCCGGTTCCCCGAAGCCTCGCAGACTTCGCCGATCCGGTCGAACATGAGTTTCGCGGCCTGCCGCGACATGTCGGCAGCGAGGGTATCGATGCGGTTCAGAATGTCCCGCACGGCGAGTCCGCGGAGGTCCTCGCGTCGCAGCGAGAGGACCGACTCGATCGGCTTGTAGTCCATTGTCTTCGTCCCGCCGTCTAGGGTGTCGTAGGTCATCTCGTCGCCTTCGTGCTGCAACGATCGGCCGATTTGAGAGAGCACGGGATCGCCAGCATAGACCAGCAGGCGGAGCCGTACGGTTATGATGTCGTCGAGTTCCTTCTTTATCCTCGGAAAGTCAGGCAACATGTGACCCCCCTCGGTTGGATGCGCACCGAGTATCCCCTCCGAGTTCGACCTTGTCCAGCCTCGATCCATCAGTTCCTTACCTTTGTCTGAGTCGGTCTGCTGCGAGCTGGCGGAGAGCCATTTGGTAGTATCACGACGGTTGTGCCAGGAGGAAGTGGTTACCGCATCCTTCCTCCTGGTTTTCGAGCAAACGGAGATTACGCTCGTGCGGTCCCAGTGAGCAGCTTCGGGCGCGGAATGGGAGGGGGATTCGACCAGGCAAGTGCAACTTCTCGAAGGGCATGCGTCAGCGCCACGCCGTCCGACCGGACGATTCTGGAGCCGGGAGGGGCGGTTCGCTGACCACGTGCTATCATTCACGCCGCACATTCGGCCGCGGGCCTTGTTCGGTCTGCGCGCCGCAGGCGTCACTTCGGTCTCAGGCAGGGAAGGAGAATCCATGCCGCATCCGCTGACGGGGTGGTGGGTCACGACCTTCACGCCCGAGGAACGTGCCCTGATTGCGGCGCGCTTCCGGCCGATGGGGAGTTCGACCACGTGGCTCACGCGGGATGCGGTCGTAGCTATTCCAGGGAGCGCCGTGTCGTTTCTTTCGAATCTCGCTGGCTGGTTCCAGGTTGCCGAGGAGCGGCATCTCGCGATGGCCATGCTCGAGAGGGCTGAGGAACTCGCATCCGCAGGTGCGCGCAGAGATGTCCTGGATCAGCACTTCATGTACATGATGGAAATTCAGACCAACTACAAGGATCGAGACGATCGCCCGGGGGCGCTCGACGCGGCGATCGCTGCATGCTATGCGCAAATCGCCATCTCCCGACGCGCCCTGGCGCAGTTCCGCAAGGAGTATGGGGACTTCCTCCCAGCACATACGGGCTTCACACAGCTTGCCATCATCCGTGAGAAGCAGGGCGACTTCGATGAGGCGATCGCGCTCTGCAAGCGGGCTCGTGACGAGGGATGGATGGGAGATTGGGACAAGCGAATCGAGCGGTGCACGAGGAAGAAGGAGAAGGCAGAGGCGAAACGTAAGGGAACGCCGCGGAAATGACCGGCCTTCCACTGCAACCACCGTGGACCTGGCCTTGGTGGAGACTCTTCAGGCGGGTCATGGGCGCGCGACCGAGGCCACCTCGGGCAAGCACCCGGATGGATGCCAACGGCTTGCTCTGCGCTGACCCAGCGATTGTCCGGCTGCATGCCGATGCCGCCGAACACGCGGTGAAGGTGAACGCAGCGATTGCAGCGGCACGCGGTGGGATCTCCCTGACTCCGCTCGCGGGCGGAGCGCTCCACGCCATCGGGGCAGACGTCCTTGCGATGCATCGGTCGACGCTCTGTCTCTGCGACGGCGGATGGGCCTTCGTGGCGCCCGTCGTGCTTCGGCCCATGCTGGACTTGCTCCTGAGTACGGCCGTCATCACTGAGGACCCGGAGCAGGCTGAGTACCGAGGGTTCAAGTACACGCACTCCTTCCACAAGGCGATGATGAGGAAGACCACTACCGGCCCTGTCGATCGGGAGCGGCTTTCGCAGCAGGTCAGGCAGGCGATCGCACTTCTGCCGGCCGCCTCTCGTGAGAAAGCGCGGCGATTCGTCTATCAGGAACGTGCCTGGCCATACTGGTACTGTCCCGAATACGACCGGCCGCGAAAGGTCATCGAGAAATTCTCCGGGCCGGAAATCGCGAGCCTCTATGACACACTCTCCGCTGGGAGTCACGGCGGCTTCGTGGGGCTTCGGATCTTCAAGGATGAACCCGACGAGATCCACCCGAACCCTCGTTCCGACTCGTTCTCCCAGCATCTCGTGCTCGGCGGAAGTACGAAGATGTTGCTCGACACAATGCACATAAGGGATACCTTCGAGAACGGGGCAGCGCATCGGGGCGATTGTGAGGCGCTCACTCGCCGGCTCGCCTCGCTTCGACCGCTCCTCCGGGTCGACTCATGAACACTCCCAAGCTAGAGCGGGCCACGCGGATTGACACCTACACTTCGGGCTTGCCTTCATCGCCGGCGGGACGGGGTAGATCCCTCAAGGCGGAAGGAGTTGCGGCAACGGCCCGCCTCCCGCGGTTGCGCCGAAGCGCCCTCGTCGTCCTTCCTCTCATTCCATTGGCTGTTGTCCTTGCGAGCTCGGCGCGGGCCACTGCTGGAGATTCCTTGCTATCGGGCCCGGCCCCAGCGCCCTACGAAGACATCCGCTCTCGCAAGGACTGGCGCACGGCGGATGGTCGCCATTTCGCCGTCTGCATCCTCGGCGTCGCGGGCGAAGACCGCGGCCGAGCCCTCGCCGTCTACGACTCGAGCAGCGCAGGTTGGCGCCAGGTCTTCCTCGACGACGATCGTGGCTTCCATCCCTGGGCCGTGGAGATCGGCGAAGTGGACGGCGACCCGCTTCCCGAGGTCGTCGTCGCGGTGTACAAGGCGACCCGTTTCGATCCGCTAGAGCGGAACCGCATCTTCGTCTTCGACTGGACCGAGCAGAACGGCCTCTTCGCGAAGTGGCTCGGTTCACGCCTCGGCCCATCGATCGAACGCTTCGCATTGGCCCCCGGTCAAGATGGCCGCGACCGTCTCTTCGTGCGCGCGAGCGCTCCCGATGGCGGTGTGCGCAGTTATGCCTGGAACGGTTTCGGATTCGACTTCGAGGCGGAGGTGCCTCTGTCGGAGGCGCCCGCCTCGCTTTCCGATGACCCGCCGAATTCCTCCACCCCGCCTGCGAACCTCGCAGGCCAGTGAGGCGATGATGTTGGCTCCGACAGACGAAGGTGTTCGAGGTCGAAGCGGCGTGCTCGGTAGTTGGACGGCGAACGTCGTGATGCTCCTTATCCTCATGGCAAGCACCGCGACCGCTGAAAGCCGCATCCCGAATCCTGACTCTCTCGATCTCGGGCAAGACGTCTCCCATCTCGACATGGTGCAGGTGCGTCAGCTTCGCGGCGAGGTCTTCGCCAGGCACTGTCGTCATCTGCAGGATCCGTACGCGCGGTCAGACTTCCGTGAATACCAGCGGCGCAAGTGCGGATTCGGCGAGGAAGAGTACTGGCGAAAGGAGAACAGCCCGCTCCGCTTGTCGGGCGCCGAGCAGGGCTTCCTCACGAAGCTAGAAAACCGCGAACGCACTCTGCGTGCCGGACGTATGCGTTCGAAGGACGGCCGCACCATCTTCGATCCCGCGGCGATCGTGAACCGAGAGCAGTTCTCGATCCTGCCGGATTCCGTCTTCACCCGTCTCCTTCGGGACGGGAGCGTGGCCGTGGCAGGGGAGTCGCAGCAGCTCTTCCACGTCTACGAGCAGAACGAGTACTCCATGCTGCCGAGCTTCGTCACGACGGACCTCATGCTTCAGCTCTACCACCTATACTTCGATTTCACGCTGCGCACTGTCGAGCGCGATCACCTTCTTGCTGCCGCGCGGGGTTTGAGCGCCGGCATGTCCTCGAGGCTTCGCGCGAAGCTGGCTTCCCGCGGCGGCGACATCCTCCCGAAGGATCGAACACGGCGCTCGACCGAGGCACCTGAGCAGCCGCTCCTCGGCGCGTACGAGCGCGCCATCCTGTATTTCGGCGTCGCGGAGGGGCTCTGTGTCTCCGATTCGGTCTGGACTCCCCCCGCATGGGCGGACGCTGCACAGCGGACGCTGCTAGCGATCCAGGCCGAACTTATCTTCGCTGCCTCTGATCCGAAGCGCATCGGTCCCATCATGGGCACGGTGGACTACACGATGTTCCGCGTGCGCGGTCACTACACGCGGACCCCCGAGCTATCGCGCTTCTTTCGTACGATGATGTGGCTCGGCCTGCCGGGTTTCGTTCTTGGTGAGGACGTCATGCTCACGGAGTCCGCTCTGGTCGTGGTCTACGAGCTGACGCACGATCCCGAGCTGCTGAAGCTCTACGACACGATCTACGAGCCGACCTCCTTCTACGTCGGCCCGACGGACGACATCACGCCCGCGACCGCCCGTGCTGTCGCGGACAGCATCTGCGGTTCAGGCGCAACGCTCGAGGGCTGGATCGCGAAGAAGGCCGAAATCCGCGACGCGCTCGCGGCTCGCAATCCTGCGCGAATTCGCACGCAGTATTTCGACGACCGGGACTTGCCGCAGGTGCGCTTCATGGGCGCGCGCTACATTCCTGATTCCCGCATGTTCCAGGAGCTCACGAACCCGATGGCGCGACCGCTGCCGGTCGGGCTTGACGTCTTCGCCGTTCTCCAAGTGCCGCTCGCGCTCGGTCTGCAGCATGCGGCGTCGATTCCCTGGGACCAGTACTGGCCTCGTATGCGATCGCTCCAAGAGGAGTTCCGCGAGCTACCGCCGCGGGGCGAGCCGAACAACCTGTATTGGAAGTGGCTGCATCTTCTTCGGACGCTGAACGCACCTGCGCCGGCGTCTTCGCCGTACTTCGCGACCACGCGCGCGTGGGAGGCAAAGAACCTCAGCACGAGCCTCGGAAGCTGGGCGGAACTTCGTCACGACACCATCCTCTATGCGAAGCAATCGGGTGGGGCCGAGTGTGGTGGAGGGGAGCCTCCGCCCCGTCTCGTCGGCTACGTCGAGCCGCGCCCGGATGTGTTCGCCGAGATGCGGGAGCTGGCTGCGTTCGCACGGACTTCGCTGGAGCGACGCGCTCTGCTCAGCGCGCGCCACGGACAGATCGGGGTTCGGATCGAGGAGATGCTGGCGTTCCTCGAGGAAGCGAGCCGAAAGGAACTCGCCGGCGAGGCGCTTTCGGAGAGCGAGATGGGTCAGGTCAGGATCTTCGGGGCGGAAGTGGAGAACCTCACGTTGGAGCTTCTGAGCGATGGTGCCGCCGCCTGGTACGACGTGATCGGTCCCGATCGCCGGCTCGCGGTGGTCGCCGACGTGCACACTGCGTCGGGCGTGCCCGGCGAAGAAAAGGGGAGCGGCAGAGTTCTCGAGGAAGGCGTGGGAAATGCCGACGAGGTGTTCGTGCTCGTAGACATCGAAGGCGATCTCTACATCACGCGAGGCGCCATCTTCTCGTACTACGAATTCCTCCAGCCGATCCAGGATCGCTTGACGGACGAGGCATGGCAGCAGCGCCTCGATGACAGCAAGGCGCCGCCTCGGCCCACATGGACGCGCGAGTTCCTCGTGCCTCAGCCGATACCGATCGCGTTGCAGCGGTATCACTATTCTTCCGGATGTTGAAACTACCGAAACGATCCATCGGCTGGGCGCGCACCGCCTGGCTCCTGATCACGATGTCGTGCTTGGGCGCGACGCAAGCGTCGGCTCCTCCCGATGAGCAGCCCGAAAGCGCACCTGCCGTCACTCTGGTTGTTGGGGGCGACATCTTGCTGGATCGTGGGGTACGCGCCGCGGCGGATGCGAGCGGCGATTCCGCGTGGTCGTTCCGTAACCTCGGCCCGCTTCTCGCCGGCGCCGACGTCGTCGTGGCGAATCTCGAATGCCCACTTACGAGCTCGGACGCGCTCATCTTCAAACAGTTCATGTTCCGGGGCGACCCCTCAATGGCGCGGCGGATGCGCGAAGCCGGCTTCACGGCTCTCTCGCTCGCAAACAATCACGCCTACGATGCGGGCCGCCCGGGCTTCGTCGAGACGATTCACCACCTCGAAGCCGCGGGGATCTTGCCGCTCGGCGGGGGAAACGACCAGGAGGAGGCGTACCGCGCACGCATCGTTCGCACGCGGGCCGGTACGGTGGCGCTCCTCGCGTTCGCCGATCTTCCGCTCGAAGGACTGATGCCGATAGACAGCCTCCCGGGGCCGGCCCGCTTCGAGCCGGAGCGCGCAGTCGCGGCGGTGCGCGCGGCGCGCAGCGAAGCCGACTGGGTCGTCGTTTCCATGCACTGGGGTCTCGAGTACGCGCGCGCACCGGCCCCGCGACAGGAGGAGGTCGCTCAGCTCCTGGCGCGCGAGGGTGTCGACGTGATCCTGGGGCAGCATCCGCACGTGCTTGAACCCGTGGAGCGCATCGGGCGCACGCTCGTGTTCTACAGCCTCGGGAACCTCGTTTTCGACTCGCCGCTCCCAGAAGCTTCCGAGACGGTGCTTGCGCGCATTCGGCTGCGGCGCGGCGAGCCGGCCGAGGCGGAAGTGCTGCCGCTCTGGATCGTTCAAGGTGCGCCGCAGGCTTTCCCCGAAGGCGGTTCGGTAGCTGGAGAAGGGGAACGGGTCGTGCGCCAGCTCGATGGTTATGCGCGAGGCGTGCGCTTCCTGCCGCAGGAGAGTGGCTGGTGGCGCTTGGCGAACGGCGGACCTGAGGAAGGTGAAGCAGAAACGCCGGTCGGGCGTTGATCCAGTTGCGGTGAGCGGGTCGGGATCGGTTCTTCGGCCCTTCGGCCGCTTTCATGGACCCGCCAGGGGTTAGACAGCAATTGCAGTCAAGTGATGTTGTGGGATGAAAACTCCCCCGTTATGACGCCTGAGCGCAAGTCGAAGCTGACTGGGGGCCGGTGAGAACCTCTTCGGCACCGCACCCCTCCGGAGCAGATGACGGACGCCGCTGCGTGAAGCGGCGCGGGCGTGGTCGAAGCCGCGGATGTCCGGGCGTGGGCGTCCGCGGCTAATGTAAGCCAGGCTGCCTGAATAGCTTATGCCCCCAGCTCGAATCACGCGGCCGAGAGTGGTATAGTTCGAGTGTAGTAATAAGCGAATTCGGAACATTATCGCACTCAGGGTGTGCCATGGCTCCCAGGAGAGTCTCAAATCGGAAAGCGGCTCGGCGCTCGCCAAAGGCGGATCTTGCGCTGCTGTCTCGCAGGTCCCCCGGCGGCATCGTCGACGTGGAGGAAACAGCGAGGCTTCTTCGGCTCGACCGCCGGAACGCATCGGTCCGCCTCGCGGCGCTCGCCCGCCGTGGCTGGCTCACGCGCGCCCGGCGAGGCCTCTACTACGTCCTCCCGCTTGAAACCGCCGCTGGAGAAGGTGCGGTGGCACCCGATCCGTGGGTACTCGCTGTGGCTCTGTACTCGCCCTGCTACATCGGCGGCTGGAGCGCGGCCGAGCACTGGGGCCTCACCGAGCAGCTCTTCCGCTCGACATTCGTTGTCACGGGGGCCGCGGTCCGAGAACGTTCTCAACGTGTTCTCGGGACTGAGTTCCAGCTCGTGCGCGTGCGGCGAGAACGTCTCACGAAGACGACCGCCGTCTGGCGCGGTACGGTGCGAGTGCCCGTCTCGGACAGAGAGCAGACGATCGCGGACGCGCTCGCTGATCCGAGTTGGGTTGGCGGGATCCGCCACCTCGCCGACATGCTCGCCACCTACGCTCGCGACGAGGGGTCAAGCTTCTCGAAGATCCTCGATCGCCTGGACCTGATGAGGCGAGCCTCCGGCATCAAGCGATTCGGCTTCCTACTCGAACGCTTGTACCCGGCCGAGTCCGGTCTCATCGTCGCCGCGCGGGCGCGACGGAGCTCTGGGGCCATCCGTCTTGATCCCGCGGTCAAGTCGCGCGGCCGACTCTCGAAGCGCTGGGGGCTGTGGGTCAACGCCTCCATCGAGTCTCCGGCGGGAACGTGATCACGAAGCAGGACATTCTCGATCGGGCGGGGGAGTGGCAGCTGCGGCCCGAGGTCGTCGAGAAGGACTACGTCCTCGGATGGTTGCTGTGGGGGCTCGGGCATCATCCGACCGTGGACGGGACGTGGGTGTTCAAGGGCGGGACGTGCCTCAAGAAGTGCTACTTCGAGACCTACCGCTTCTCGGAGGACCTCGATTTCACTCTGCGGCCTGAAGCGCCGTACACGACGGACGATATCCGCAAGATGATCCAGGAGGTTGGCAGTTCCGTCGCGTTCGAGAGCGGAATCGAGTTCGTTCTGGACGGAGTCCTGATCAAGGAGCGGCCGGACAAGCAGGATCGGCTGACATTCGAGGCGCGGCTCGGGTACCGGGGTCCGCTGGACTATCGGGGCCAACCACGCCGCGTGCTTCTCGATCTGACCGCACACGAGTTGGTCTGCAAGCCAGCGATCGGTGCACCGATCTTCCATCCGTATCCGGATGAGCTGCCCGAGCCGGCGAGCGTCAGGGCCTATTGCCTGGAAGAGGTGCTCGCCGAGAAGACAAGGGCTCTGTTCGAACGAACGAGGCCGCGCGACCTCTACGACGTCGTCTTCGTCCTCAGCAATCAGACGCTCGATCTGATTCTCACGCGCGAGTTGTTCATTGAGAAGTGCCGCGCCAAGGGCCTGAATGCGCCGACCTCCGAGGAACTCGTGGCGTTGATCCTGGCGAACGAGGAGCTCCGCGCCGAGTGGGAGAACATGCTACGGCATCAACTGCCGCAGCTACCGCCGATTGACAGCATGATGGATGGTTTGCCAGCGTTGCTGCAATGGATCGATGAGGCGGCCGTCCTTGCGCCCGTTGTGGAGCTCGCCGGCGTTCCTGCGAGAGGAATGGAGGAGACGGTCGCGCCCCTGGGCATCCAGTACTGGGGCCAGGGCGTCGAACTCGAGGCTGTCCGCTTCGCAGGCGCGAATCGCCTGCTCGTTAGCTTCAGCTACCACGATCGGGAACGACTTGCCGAGCCGTACGCGCTCCGTCGGGCGGGAACCGGAAATCTCCTCCTGTACGCCTGGGAACAGGGGGAAACCCACATCAAGGCCTTCAACACCGCCGACATCCGGAATGTGCGGGCGACCGATCAGGCCTTCATACCGCGCTACCGGATCGAGTTCCTTGCCGGCGGCTTCCCTCCCATCCTGCCTTCGTCTGTGCCGGCGAAGCACACATCCAGCCGCATCGAGCGACGACAGAGAACGCAACAAGGGCGGGCGCGCCGGGGCGGACCAAGCTACATCATCAAATGCACGGTCTGCGGAAAGGAATTCCGCCGCAGCAGCAATGATTTCACGCTGCGCAAGCACAAGGCGCCTGGCGGGTGGCAGTGCTCCGGTCGCCGCGGTCACTTGACCCGGATCTCATGACACCTGCCTGCAGTGATCGTAGATCATGGCGAGCGTCAGCCGGCCGCCGGACAGCTTGACGAGCGCCCTTGCCCGGGCGGCGCGAGGCGCGCGCCCGCGGAGCCACTGGTAGACGGCGTGGTTCGTGACCCGAAGGTCGGGGTCGTGGGCCAGCGCCGCCACGATGCCAGCGACGCCGACATCGGCAACCCACTGGCCGAACTCCGTCTTCCAGCGAGATGGGACTCGCTTGAATCGTCCGCGCGCCAGCGCCTCGTTGCGGGTCACGGCCCGCCTCCGGCTGCCTTCCCCATACCTACTACTTACCCGGCCGGAGTACGAAGTGTCGGGGACGACCAAGGAAAAACCCTCGCTGCCTGTCTGGCCCGGCGGCTCGGTCTTCAGCAGCGGATCGGCGGTCGAGCGTCTCTGAGAACTACCCTGATCCTGTGATCTCCTCGCAGATCCGCTCGATCTCGGTGTCGAGAATCCTCTGGACCTCTGAAGGGTCCGCAGTGGTCGCGACTGCCGCGGCGACGCGCTGGGGGAGGGCGATGAGGAGGGCCCGAGCCTGCCGGGCCATGGTGAATGCGCCAAGGCGCACTTCGTCGGCTCGCACGAGGGCGCTGCGCTTCGCGTCGAGTTCGAGCTTCGCGAGTTGGGCCAGGTACAGTTCGCGTGCGGCACGCGCCCGGGCGTACCCCAGCGCCGCCTCCTCGTGACCTTCCGTCTCCGCGGCTGAGAAGAAGGGCATCGGTCTCGGAGGCTCGCCGGGCGCACGCCGATGTCGAGGCTGGCCGGAGATTCGATTCCGCGGTTTGCTCAAGTCGGTATTCTGCAGCCACTCGCGATCGGCCCGGGCGGGGTTGATCCTGCCAGCGACCGTCGAGATTCGGCCGGAGGCGATGGCCTGCTGAACCGCGGTATGGCTGATCCCTCGCCTGCGGGCGTACTCGCGTTGAGAGATCAGCTCAGTCCTAGGTGTCGTGGCCATCATCTAATCGATTCTGACGGCGACTAGGCGTGGAGGGCCGTCCGCAACATGCTGCCACCACTTCAGCACGGCGGCAACCGCTGGCAAGTTGTTTCGCAACTCTTACACGTCTTGAGAGGCGGGGTCGCCGGCCACCCGAGAAGGTCGGCGTTGGAGTATCTTTTCAGCCGGACTGCCCGAATTCCGTCCACGAACACGCTGGTTTGCCGGTCAAGCCCGGAACCGCTTACTCGCTGACGTCGAAGCCCGTCGCGTCCTCGCAGTGGTAGCGGTGGAAGTTCGTGTCCACGTCGAGCCTGAGACGCGGCAGCCGGCGCTTGAGGCCGGAGATCGCCATCGTCTCCGGACCTTCATGCTCTCGAAGCACCCGCTCGTAGAGCGCGATCGCCGCCTCGCGGTGCGGCGGCGCGTCGAGCACGTAATCCTCCCAGTCCCAGTCGCAATCCGGCCTCGGGCAGCGCGCCATCGCCAGAGACCATGCCGTTTCGTGAGCCTGCGCGACCGTCATCGCGATCTCGTTCCGTAACCTCGAATCTGGGTGCTCGCGCAGGAACGCGTCCCCGCGCTCGATGACGAGCCGGAACGGATCGTCGCACGTATCCCATCCCCGAACCTGCTTGACGAGAAAAGCCTCGTCGGTCCATCGATTCTCGCTGGCCCGCGCTACGAGCGAATCGAGGAGCGATGTTCTCTCGTCCGTGGTCCAGACGGGCCGAGGAACGAGATGGAAACCCAACGGCGCGGTGGACTCGATGGGCTGAAGCACGTCCGGCCCGTGATGTCGCGACTGGTCCGCGGCCCAGACGTCCGCTGCGAAGAACACGAGATCGTGCTGCTCGCCGCGCTCGCCCTTGACGTCCGCGAGCGCCGCCCGAACAGCCGGCGCGGCGCCGAGAGGCGGCCAGTACGGAGCCTCCATCGCGGCCGCGAACTCCGGCCAGCGCGGCCGGAGCGCGGCGGCGATCTCCCGGTGCAGGAGGTAATCGTTCTCTACCCACTCGCCCCGCCCTTCGCCCACCCAGAGTTCCGCTTCTTCGTGAAGGAGTGTCGCCAGGGGGACCGTCTGCAAGGTGATCTCGAGCGCGGGGGCCCTCAGCGCCGTCTTGCAGATCTTGAGTTCCCCGCCCGGCGGCCACCGGAACTTGAGCCATGGCGCTGAACCGCCGGAACGCTCAAAGGGAGGACCGTAGATCCGTGTGAGCGTGTCCGTGGTTGCGGCGAAAAGGCTGTCCACTGTCTCGGGATCGAGCGCGGCCAAAGGAGTCCACCGCACATACTCGAGCGTGGGTTCATCGCCTGCGGGCGGCATGAAGTAGCTGAAGTACTCCACGCGTCCGCACGCAGCCTCGTCTTCGCAGCGGAAGACGAAGTAATCGTGGTGGTCCATCCACCCTGCGCCGCCGTGGAACTCCTCGCACGTCAACAAGGGAACGCGCTTTCGCCACTCCGTCCAGGTCGTATGAAGCCGGACGTTTCTGAGCGCGATCAGAACGCGCTTGATCGCCTCACCTTGGAGAGCGGGAACCGACAAGTCCTCGGGCTTCCCCAAGTAGCGTTGTCGCCCTGTTCTCGTCGCGATCGCGCCTTCGGCCTGCGAGATCGGGCGGGACGCTGCCGCGGAGGATGGGGCCGATGCAAATGCGAGCATGAATGCCAGGGATACGAAGGGGAATAGACGTCGCATCGCAGACTCCCTTCTTCAACCGAGCGGGCAGCGAAGGCATCGTAGCGCCAACCAGCGTACGCGTCAAACCCAGCGAAGTCCGGCTCCCGATGCTGTTCATCGTTCGCCCCGACCGCCGCCGGCGAAAGCTCGCGACCCATCTAAATTAGATTTAGATTGGTCGCCCTTGCGCGGTTTCGGCATCACTTCCCTGGGCCCTCGAAGCACCAGCGGCACGCCGCAGGCCCTTCGATGGTCGTGCTCTTACGCGATCGAATCTCGATTTGGGCTTCGGCACAGGGGGGTGAAAGATTCATGAGCGCCTTGAGCATCCGCCGTTTCCGCCCACGGTTCCCCTGCGTTTCCCAGGCCGACGTACCTGCGGTGGCTTTCCCGGTAGGCCCGAGCGCGAAGGATCTCGCGCTATGAGGAGCTACGTTCGGGCTGCCGTCGAATCTGAAGTCGAGAACCTCCGCCGCACTTCGTCCGGTCGGGCCTGCCGGGCGTTCCGCGCCGCCGCCGCGATCGGCGGATTCGTCGGAAGCGGGGAGCTGGACCAGAGCGACGCAGAGGATCGCCTTCTCTCGGCGGCGCTGGATTCCGGTCTCAGCAGGGGCGAGGCCCTCGGGCACATCCGTAGAGGCCTCCGTTGCGGGGCGATGACACCACGGTCGGTCCCCGCCGCGCGCCACGCCGGGCGCTCGACCATCGTC
>JAGVPR010000309.1 GCA_020052115.1 Candidatus Eiseniibacteriota bacterium | reverse complement strand
GCGATGGATGAGGGATTGCGGTTTGCGATCCGCGAGGGCGGACGGACCGTCGGGGCCGGTGTGGTCACCAAGATCATCGCCTAGGTAGGGAGGAGCCGTGCCTGGACAGAAGATTCGGATCAAGTTGCGCTCGTACGACCATGCGATGCTCGACCAGACGGCGGGCGAGATCGTGCGGACGGCGAGGCGCACCGGCGCTCTGACGCGAGGTCCCGTGCCGTTGCCGACGCGCAAGTCGGTCTTCACGGTGCTGCGCTCGCCGCACGTGGACAAGAAGTCGCGGGAGCAGTTCGAGATCCGGGTCCACAAGCGCCTCATAGACATCACGCAGTCGACGGCACAGACGATTGACGCGTTGACCCGGCTCGATCTGCCGGCCGGCGTGGATATCGAGATCAAGCTCTAGAAAGCGATCGGGCGCCGCGCCGGGGCGTCACGAGGAGGAGGCCATGGTAGGTCTCATCGGAAAGAAAGTGGGAATGACGCAGGTCTTCGAGAAGAACGGCCGCGTCGTTCCGGTCACCGTCATCGAGGCGGGGCCGTGCAAGATCGTCCAGGTCCGGACGCCGGAGAAGGACGGGTACAACGCCGTCCAGCTCGGGTTCGGGAGCCGTCCAGCCAAGCGGATCCCGAAGCCGGAAATGGGCCATCTGAAGAAGAGCGATGCGGGCACTCTCCGCGTCCTGCGCGAGTTCCGTTTCGACGACGGGGCGTTCGAGGCCGGTCAGACGCTCGACGTAACGCAATTCGAGGCGGGTCAGCGCGTGGACGTGGTCGGGACCTCCATCGGCAAGGGATTCCAGGGCGTCGTCAAGCGCCACAAGTTCCACGGTGGCGATGAGGCCCATGGCTGCAAGACCAAGCGCATGCCCGGCTCTGTCGGAGCGAGCGCTTACCCCAATCGTGTCATCAAGGGGAAGCGCCTTCCGGGCCGGATGGGCGGCGAGCGGGTCACCGCGAAGAACCTCCTCGTGGTCGGGGTGGACGCGGAGAACAGTCTGCTGATCGTGCGTGGCGCCGTGCCGGGTGCGGAGAACGGTTTCGTGCTGGTCCGCAAGGCCGTCGCCCCGCGGAGGGCATCATGACGGTTGAAGCCAAGCGCTACTCGGCCGTGGGCGAGATCGTCGGCGCCGTCGCGCTTCCCGATAACGCATTCGGCCAGCGCGTGAACACCCACATCCTGTGGGAGGCGACGCGCTGCTTCCTCGCCAACCAGCGGCAAGGCACCGCAAAGGTGAAGACCCGCAGCGAGGTGGCCTACTCGGGCAAGAAGCCGTGGCGGCAGAAGGGGACGGGACGCGCCCGCTCGGGAACGAGAGGCTCCCCCGTATGGGTCGGCGGCGGACGCGCCTTCGGGCCGAAGCCGCGAGACTACGGCTACGAACTGCCGCGGCGGGTGCGCCGGGCGGCCATCGTGTCGGCCCTTTCGCAGAAGGCGTCCGAGGGCGCGGTGTTCGTCGTTGACGCCATCTCGTTGCCGGAGCCGAAAACGAAGCTCATCGTTTCCCTGCTCGAGCGGATGGGGCTCGGCGGCAAGAAGTGCCTGCTCGTCGTCCCGGAGTCGGATCCGATCCTCACGCGGTGCTCGCGCAACATACCGCGCGTTCGCACCCGGATCGCCACCGCGCTCACCGCGTACGAAGTGGTGGACTGCGACGCGGTGATCCTCGCGGGCGAGTCGGCGAGCCGGATCGAGGAGGTGTACGCGCGATGAACACCGATCCGCGTCAGATCGTGCGGCGCGCCCTGGTCAGCGAGAAGGGCACGCATCTCGGCGAGGAGAGCAACCAGTTTATCTTCGAGGTGAACCCCGCCGCGAACAAGATACAGATCAAGCAGGCGATCGAGATCATTTTCAACGTGAAGGTCGTGAGCGTTCGGACCATGAACATGGTTGGCAAGAAGAAGCGCCTTGGCGCATTCATCGGCCGCCGCTCTCATTGGAAGAAGGCCGTCGTGACGTTGAGGGAAGGGCAGACCATTCCGCTCTTCGAGCAGGTCTAGCGTCCCGGGCAAGGAGCACGTTCGATGGGTCTCAAGAAATTCAGGCCGCTGACGCCGACGCTGCGCTACAAGACTGTGCCGGATTTCTCCGAGCTGACGACCAACCGCCCGGAGAAGTCGCTGACCGAGTCGAAGAGGAGCACGGGCGGGCGGAACAACCAGGGCCGGATCTCCGCATGGCAGCGCGGCGGCGGGCACCGGCGGAAGTACCGGATCATTGATTTCCGGCGCCGCAAGCTGAGCATCCCGGCTCGCGTCTCGACGATCGAGTACGACCCGAATCGTTCGGCGCGGATCGCATTGCTCGTCTACGCGGACGGCGAGAAGCGTTACATCCTCGCGCCGCTCGGCCTCAAGGTCGGCGACACGGTGATGGCCGGCCCCGAGGCCGACGTCCGGCCTGGGAACTCGCTCCCGCTGCGCAACATTCCGCTCGGCACGGGCCTGCATAATCTGGAGTTGATCCCGGGCAAGGGCGGCCAGGTCGCGCGCGGCGCGGGCGCGGAGTGCCAGCTCGTCGCGAAGGAAGGGGACTACGCGCAGGTGCGTCTGCCGTCGGGCGAAGTGAGGATGTTCCACCTCGACTGCTACTGCACCATCGGCCAGGTCGGAAACCTCGATCATGAGAACGTCGTGATCGGCAAGGCCGGGAAGTCGCGCTGGCTCGGGCGTCGTCCGAGCGTGCGCGGCGTCGCTATGAACCCGGTTGATCACCCGATGGGCGGCGGCGAGGGCAAGTCGAGCGGCGGGCGTCATCCGACGACGCCGTGGGGCAAGCCGACGAAGGGTTACAAGACGCGCAAGAAGAACAAGAACTCGAATCGGTGGATCGTTCGCAGACGTAAGAAGTAGCCGCTGGGGCCGGTCTCCGGCCCTGCTAGCGGCCGCGGCGCTGATGTCCGGCTCCGCGGCGGGGATGACACGATGGCTCGTTCGGTCAAGAAGGGTCCGTACATTCAGGACAGGCTCGTCAAGCGGATCGATGATTTAAACCGGCGCGGGGAGAAGAAGGTCGTCAAGACCTGGTCCCGTCGCTCGACCGTGGTGCCGGAGTTCGTCGGCCACACACTGGCCGTCCACAACGGCAACAAGTTCATCCCGGTCTACGTGACGGAGAACATGGTCGGGCACAAGCTGGGCGAGTTTGCGCCCACGCGTCTGTTCCGCGGGCACAGCCGCACCGACAAGACCGCCACGGTCAAGACCAGCTGATCCGGGGCGCGGGGGGAGTACCGATGGAAGGTGTTGTCGAGAAGCGCGCCGTCGCGAAGTACATCCGCGTCTCGCCGACGAAGGTGCGCCAGGTGCTGCGGATCATCCGCGGCAAGAACGTCGAGGAAGCTGAGAACCTTCTGCGCCTGACGCCGCGCCCTGTCGCGCGCACGGTGGCGAAGGTTCTCAAGTCGGCGGTCGCGAACGCGACCACGGCCGGGGAGCAGAGGGTTTCCTCCTCGGATCTGTACGTGAAGGCCGCCTTCGCCGATGGGGCCACGATCCTGAAGCGCTGGCTGCCGCGCGCCCAGGGGCGCGCAACGCCCATCCTGAAGCATAGCTGTCACATCACGATTCACGTCGCGTCGCGCCCGGGCGCTTTGAAGGCGGAAGCCGCACCGGCGAAGGCCGTCGCGTTGAAGAAGGAGCGCAAGCCGCGGCCGCTCACCCGGTCCGTGCTGCCGGGACGCTCGAAGCGGTAGAAGCAGCAGGCACGGCGCCGCGTGCGCCGCGCCGAAGAGGAGGTCGTTTTGGGGCAGAAGACACATCCGATTGGACTGAGGCTCGGGATCATCAAGACCTGGGACTCTCGCTGGTTCGCGCGCAAGGACTTTGCGCTTCTCCTCAAGGAAGACCTGTTC
>JAGVPR010000313.1 GCA_020052115.1 Candidatus Eiseniibacteriota bacterium | reverse complement strand
GCCGGCACGGCCGCTGCTGTCAGCCGGCGCGGACGGCGGGGCAGCCGCCCCGATCACGGTCAGCTTCGACTCCCAGTAGACCGATCTCCCCGCCTCCGCGAAGAGCACCTTCGCGCCGAGCGACTTGTTCAGGGTGTCCCGCACGCTGACCGCTCCGAAGAAGGGGTTCGCGCTTCCGTCCTTCAGCTGGGGCGCGTTGAGGTCGTTCCTCAAATCCGCGAGCTCGGCGTAGACCGTGCGCTCGCTCCAGACGTAGCGAAGAGTGTCCACCCGGCTCCCGTCCTTCATCATCGGAGACTTGGTGGCTTCCTCGAGCACGACGGCGAACTGCTCTCCCGCTTCGATGGCCAGCGGCGTGCTAGCCGCAGACACCGCGGAGACGCGCGGCACGGCGTGCCTGATCACCTTCGCGTTCATTAGATTCGGAGCCAGCACGGCATAGTTCAGGAGAAGGCCGAAGAGCATGCTCAAGCCCACTTTGATGCCGAAGAGCGCGCCGATGCTGACGAAGATGAGGCTCGGCTCGAGACTCAATGTGAGGTTGCTGAGACCGACCCGCGCGATGCTGATGGGAAAGTTGAACAGGCCGGGGATCCAGGCCAGCCCGTCTCGAAGACCGGCCACGACGATGCCCGCCACCCCGGCCGCGCCCAGGGCCTTGGCCTTCTTCATCGCTTCCCCGCCGTGCGAGTACATCGCCTTCAGCGTCTCGCCGGTGGGGATGTTGGCCGGGAAGCGCAGATTGTCCACCTGGATCATCTGACGCTTGAGCGGAATGGCCATGAACAGGCCGAGGTAGAGAATCACACCGATGAAGATCGTGAGCTGCCACCACACGAACACTTGTCCGGTGAGCATGGTCAGCGCGGGCACAGCCGAGACCAGTCCGGCCGATGAGATCCAGCTCGCCGCGACCGCCACGGTCATCATGATGGTGCTCTCCATCATGCCGAACTCGCGCTTGACCAGGCCGATGCCCTTCAGGCCTCTGAAGACGGCAAAGATGACGATCACGGCCGCGATGTCCACGCCGAGGCCCCAACCCGACTTGAGTCCCACGTACAGGTTGGAGACGGACATGAGTCCGCCGAAGAGCATCCCCGCGATCACGGCCCTCGCCGTGAGCTGCAGCTGATCCTCGCCCTTGAAGACCGTCTTCAGCCACTCGCGATCCCGCTCTTCTACGCTCTTCTCGACTTCCGCCACGTCTTCCGGCATGTCTGCGCCCCTCATGGACTACGGGTAGCACATCGGAAATCCCAACCACCCCCGGTCGAGCCGCAACAATCGTAGCACTCCGGGGCTGCGGCTTCATCCAGGGAAGACGAGGGGATTCTGTGGAATGCGGGCATGCAGCGGCGATGGCGTGGACGGCGGAGACGTCGGGAGCGGTTCGTCCGCAGGGTCACCGATAGAGGTTCTTCAGCCTCCCCCAACTCGCCGTTCCAGTCGCCACCGCGCAGATCGGAAGCTGCCCGGTGATATCGCCCGTGCACACGTACTGCCCGTGCTTCACGGCGACGGCGTCCACGTGCGTCATCGAGGGCCCGGGCGGCAGCCACGAGTAGAACCTCCACGATCCCATCTCCACCGTGCTCGGCTGGCACGCCTGGTCCTCGAACGGTTCGAACTTGACCGCCGTGTACTGGAGTTCGGGCGGCAGGCTGTTGTCGCCGTGACAGAGGTACTCTCCCAGATAGTAGACCGGGTAGCAGGGGCTCTCGCCGGGGGTGCTGCCCGTGGAGATTCCCGCCGTGTCGCCGAACGCGACAATGCCGGGCTCGCACACGAGGGGACACTGCTGGAGCATGAGAAAGACGTCGAGGTGGCTCAGCGCCCTCGGCCAAACCTCCCAGGAGCCGAAGACGTTGTAGCGGTAGTAGCCCTCGAACCCCGGGTCGTTCGGGAACGTCGCGCTTACCGTCATGAGAATGGACTGGCACCGCTCGGTGGCGACTGTGGGGGCGACGAGGACGACGACGAACAGCAGAGGCAGCAGGATCCGAGTGACCAGATGCATGGCAAACACTCCTGGCTGATGCCGCGGCAGGATCTTCCTTCAACCAGCTACCCATTCTAGCAGAGACGGGATCGAATCTCAAGCGGGGTTTTCTCACCGGGCGCAAGGCGCGCCGCCACGTCACCGTGCGAGCGCCTGCCCATTCGTTTTTCCTAACCGCCACCCCCGACCATCCGATATACTCATTGGTCAGAACTCCGCGTCATCACATGTGCGTTGTCCGGAGAAAGGCCACATGATACGCATCACGATCCGCGTCGCACTCCTCGCCCTGAGCGCCATCGCGTGCTGGGCCCAGGCCCCCCCGGTTCGCGTACAGGCCGGCGTCCTCGACCAGAGCACCGAGACGGTCGGGGACACGCTCACGGTCATCCAGCACCCCCTGCTCAACATCCCGGCGTTCGTCACGCCGGGGGGCTCCTTCACGATCTCCTGCGAAGCCCCCTCCGGAACGACGGCGTGGGCCGCGGAACTGATCCACGGGGCGCTTCACGTGCCGCTCGCCGTCACGGATTCGTTCTACGACTCGTCTACGCTCTGGTGGCGGCTCAGCGTATCGGCGCCGGCCGATGCGATGAGCGAGCTCTACGACCTCCGCGTCACGGCGAACGGCGGCATCAACGACATCACGAGACACGCGGTCAAGGTGCTGCCCTCGTATCGCGACGACTACTACTTCGTGCAGATCACCGACACCCACCTTCCGACCCACCTCTACTACTACCAGCAGGGCGCGTCTTCGGACACCAGTGAGATCTTGGATCTTCGCGCCGTGATAGACGACATCAATCTCATCAACCCCGAGTTCGTCCTCCTGACAGGCGATCTCGTCAACGAGGGTGAGCTGGAGGACTTCGAGCTGCACCGCTACTACACGAAGGCGCAGCGTGTGCTCGCGGAATCCCAGGTCCCCGTCTTCCTGACCGCGGGCAATCACGATCTCGGCGGGTGGGACGACACGCCGCCATCCGATGGGACGGCGCGCCGCGACTGGTGGCGCTTCTTCGGCTGGAAGCGGCTCGCCAACCCGCCTGCCGGCGCTCCCGCGCGCACACAGGACTACAGCTTCGATTACGGATCGGAGCATTACGTCGCGCTCGAGGCCTACATCAACTACGATGCCTGGCTTCCACAGTACTACGGCTCTCAGAGCTTCACCTCCGCGCAGCTCCAATGGCTGAACGCCGATCTCGCCGCCGCCGGGGGAACGTCCCAGGTCCTCTTCTATCATCGCGACTTCAACAGCCAGCTCAACCTGAGCACCCTGGGCGTGGAGATGGCGCTTTCGGGTCACATCCATTCCGACAGCGGCAGCCTGACCTCTCGCCCCTACAACCTCGCCACGAGTCCGACGGTGGACGGAAACCGCTCCTACCGGGTCGTGCGCGTGAGCCACGGAACCGTCACGCCGCTCGCGACGGTGAGCGCGGGCTCGAGCGGCCAGGCGCTTCAGATCCTCTACACGCCGGCGAACGACGGCACGCACGAGGCCATGGCCGCCGCGGTGACGAACAACCTGCCGATCCGCTTCGAGAACGCGCTCGTTCGATTTCTGCTGCCGAAGAACGGCGGCGATGTCCAGGTCTCCGGCGGAACGCTGCTCCAAACCGACAGCTCGGGCGCCGTACGCGTCTGCTACGTCGGCGTGGACCTGGCGGCGAACAGCACGCAGATCGTCTCGGTGACGACCGATTCCAGCGCCGGCGTGCCCGATCCGACCGCGGCCCCCCGGCTGGAGCAGAACCTCCCGAATCCGTTCGCCCCGCGCACGGTGATCGCTTTCGATCTCCCGAGCCCGGGCCCCGTGCAGCTCTGGGTCTTCGGGCCGGATGGGCGCCGCGTGGCGACACTCATTGACGAGGAACTCCCGCGCGGCCCGCGACTCTTGGTCTGGGACGGCAAGGACGACGAAGGCCGTCCGGTTCCCTCGGGAACGTACTTCTACCGCCTCGTCACCCCGAACGGCGCCGAGACCCGCCGCCTTACGGTGGTCCGCTAGACCGCATCTCTGAATGAAACGAGGGAGCCGGCCCACGCCGGCTCCCCCGTTCCCTGCGGCGAGCGGAATCTCAACTCACTTCATCAGCACCAGGTGCCCATCAGCGCTTCCGTGCTGCGTCCGAACGCGGTAGAAGTACACGCCGGCCGGTACGTCGCGGCCTGCATCGTCGCGGCCGTCCCAGCGAACCTCACGGCGCCCTGCCGCCACGGTCCCGTCGAACAGGGTGCGCAGCTTGCGCCCCGCCGCGTCGAACATCATGATCGCGGCCGGACCCGGTTCCGTGAACTCGATCTCGAGGGTCGCCATCGGGTGGAACGGGTTCGGATACGAGCGCACGGCGAGCGCCGGAGTCGGCAAGCCCGTCTCCACGCCCGTCAGCCCCGTGATCCTCACCTGTAGGAAGACGCCCCCCAGTTGCACAAGAGGCCCTCCCATGTTCAGCGTCCCGACGAGACCGATTGTGCCCGTCTCGCCCGGCATCGCCGTCGGTGGGGGTGTCACCTGGAGCCGCATCGGATAGACCATTCCCGGCGGCATGAAGATCGGCATGCCTTCGGGGTAGGGAAAACCGCTCGGCATGTAGGCCTGAGCCGTCCACCCATCGGGCAACTCGCTCCTATCAATGGTGAACCACACATCGCCGGGGTAGATCGTGTAATTGGCGGCGTCCACCGTCGCATCCGACGATCCCCCGCTGCCGGAGGCCTGGTCCACGATGCAGAAGTTGTGGCATGCGACGTCGTCGTCGTTCGGCGGTGAGGAGTTGACGACGATGTCCGTCACACCGTCGGCCGTCTCCACCGTGGCCACGCAGCAGTAGTGACCCTCGCCGAAGCTGTTCGCCGCCGGCGTCCACTGAAACGTGACGTCGCTGTAGCCCGGCGCGATCGCCACGTTGTTCTGCGTCGAGGTCCAGAGGACGTTCTGGCCCGCATTAAGGCTTACCGTGGGGTCATGGATCTCCACCGTCACCTTGGCCTGGACGTTTGACGGCCGCATGTTTCGCGCGCGAACGGTGACGGTCGCCTGCTGGCCGATGACCGGAGGATTCGGGCTCAGCGTGATGTCGTCGCTGTCCCACCAGACCGTCCCCCCATAGGGAACGCAGCCGTAGTCGTCGGACGCGTCCTTGACGTACAGGCGCTCGTTCGCGTTCGACGGATACAGGTACGCCACGCCGTCCCGATCATCCTGCTCCAGGGAGCACTTCTTCGTCTCTCCGAGCGAGATGTATCCGTACATCGTCTTCTCGGTGTCGGAGGCGCCGTAGAGATCGTACAGGCTCAGCGAGTGACCCGTCTCGTGGGTCATGACGTTCTGCACGTCCTCCTTGTTCGCTTCGCCGGTCGTGGACCAGGTGAAGTCCTCGCCGTTCATGATGATGTCGGAGTCCAGGAGATGGCCGTCGGCGCAGGCGTAGAAGTAGTAGTTGATCGCGATCGTGTTGTCCCCCGCCCCGGTCTCCGTATTCCAGTTCGTCTCGCACCACACGACGAGATTCGTTCCATCGTTCGAGGCCCATGAGCCCGGGCCCAGGTTGCTCGTGCCTCCGTAGGTGAAGTCAATCGTCGAGCGGCACTCGTTCTCCCACGCCTGGAACCCGTTCTGCGCCGCCTGGAACTCACCGTCACAGTCCGGCGTGCCGTTGACGTTGATCTTGTACGTGACCGGGATGCTCCCCGCCGCCCACTTCACTTCCCAGTTGTTGTTCGGGTAGCTGCACCCTGTGGACTTCGTCACCGAATACCCCCACGCCGCGCTTGGCAAGCCCGCGGCGACCAGGCCCCCGCAGAGAACCATCGCCGCGAGGGCGCCTCCACGGGAGGCGGACCGATGTGACAGGAGCCGCTTCATCTTCCCCTCCTAGTCGAGGTGCTCGCGCGCGCACGCGCGGACCTGGTTCACGAAATCCGACTCCGAAAGTTCGCGCTCGACTACCTTTCCTTCCCAGAGGGTGTTCTTCCCCTGGAAGTTGTCCACGACCGTGTAGAACGACCCGTCGCTCGATCGCTTCAGGAAGAGCACGGACTCCTCCCCGATCTCGAACAGCGGCATGTCCGACACTCGGAGCCCGATCCCATCCATGGCCCCGCCGAGCACGCGCACGACGATGTCCTCCCCGTCCGGGTGCCCGCCCATCGTTTCGAGAATCTGCGCCCGCACGAAGGTGTAGATCCATCGGCCATCCCCGCTCCATTCGCACCGCTGGTCCATCGTGCGCGCGCGGACCACGATGTCGCTCGCGCGAACCGAGTCCTCGATCGGAACCCGGATCATCGCGGCGGTCGCCGGCAACGCCGCCGTACCCAGAAGCGCGATCGCCATCACCCAGCATCGGAATCGTTCGAAGGTTCGCATGGTCTCGCCTCCCTCCTGATCCGGTCGCTCATTCGAGAAACCGGCTCGCCGACGCATCTCACGGCAACGCGCGTGCCGGAACCGGATAAATCGCTCCGCTTGCGGCGCGCAACCGGCAACCGTTGCCGAGGCAAGGGAATCGCGAGGGACGACGATGGAGGGAGTAACAGCAGTCGCCGCGAACGTTCGCTTCGCTGGAGAGATCATGTAGATAACTCGACAGCTCATCCGACCAAACGGTCGGATGCTGCTGAGCGTCTGCTTCGTCATTCCCGGAGAGAAACTTCTTGAATCCAGCCAGTGGAAGAACGCATAGTTCGGCGCGCTGCACCGTTCTCGAATCATCAACCTCAGGGGGCCCACATATGCTCGAGGACCGCAGACTCCGGACATAACTCGTTCCTGCGAACGGAAACTCCGCGCGAGTTCCATCAACCACAGGGAGAACGAACATGCCGAAGCACATTCCGCCCATGAAGCTCATTCTGTCGCTGGCGCTCGCCGGCAGCCTGGCTCTTCAGGCTCGCGCCGCAGTCGCCTCCAGCGCCTCCTCCACCACTGAGCGCGTCACGGCACAGGCCTGCGCAGGCGCGATCACGGCCCCTTTTGAGCTGGTGCTCGGCGCGCCGGCAGCCATGCTCGCGCCAGGCGCCGGCGCGACGATCGAAGGCACGATCCGCGCGCAGGCGGCGCTGTCCTCGGTCAGCCTGTCCTTCAAGTCCGAGGGTTCATCCCAGCTACTGGCTCCGCCGCAGCTCCGGCTCGACAACATCGCAAGCGGCGAAGAGCGGACCTTCTCCATTCCGGTCACGCTCAAGGACGGGACGCCGGCCTCGGTCAACGTCCACGCCATCGCAACGAGCGACGGCGGCGAGTTCACATGGGAGCGGAATGAGTCCTTCTTCGTCATCTTCCGCAACGATCGCCCCTACTCCGGGACGGGGAGCTTCCTCCAGCTCGAGCTGCAGGCGATCGAGGATGATCTCAGCGCCGGCCGCCTGAGTGAAGAGGATGCGCGCATCAAGACGAAGCAGCTCCTGATTCTCCCCGGCCAGTTCGACCAGTCGCCACGCGTCTCCGCTCCGATGACCCCGGAGCAGGCGCAGTACGGCAGCCTCATCCAGCCCGCGCCCGCGCCCAGCCAGACGCCGCGTCTGCCGGACCCCCAGTCACCTCAAGGATGCATCACGGTGCAGGGCAACGTGAGCTGGCTCGATGAGAACGGCAACTCACATCCGGCCTTCGGCATGACGGTCCAGGTCTGGGACGATGATCTCATCTTCGACGAATTCGTCGCCGTGATGGCCACGAACGCGAACGGCGATTACGCCTTCTCCGTGGACAACAACGACGGACTCGGCCAGGGCGACCGCGACATCTACGTGAAGTTCGTCACGGCCAACAATGCCATCGAGGTCAAGCCTCCCGGCATTCTGAGCTCACCTTACGAAGCCGACTCGCCGACCCACGACGAGACGCCTTGCGACGCCACGATCACCGAAAACTTCACCGCCGCCAACACCGGCACCGGTCCGGCCGTCAACCTCAACGAGGCCGGCTCGTGGATCGCGGTTTACACGGCGGATCGCCTGAACGGTGGGTCGTTTCTGGGACAGATCGGGATCGAGTGGCCCGGGGATCCGGGATCGGCGAACTACAACGGGAGCCGTATCAACCTCCGCCCCGGCGATCGCTGGGACTGGGATGTCGAGTTCCACGAGTACGGCCACTACATCCAGGACACGTTCAACACCGAGGACAATCCCGGCGGGCCGCACAACATCGGTGACTGCATCTCCGACGTTCACAGCTCGAAGAGCGAAGGCGTCCGGATGGCCTGGGGCGAGGGCTGGCCGACCTACAACGGCACCGTCGCCATGCAGATCCTGAACCTCGCCGCTCTCAACGTGCCGCGCGTCGGGGACGTCAGCTACGCCGACACGGGCGAGAGCAACTTCAGCTACAGCCTCGAGACGCAGAACAACCTCGGTCTCGGCGAGGACAACGAAATCGCGGTGCAGCGGATCTTCTGGGACCTCTTCGACGCCGCTTCGGACGGACGTGACAACGTGCAGGCGTCGGACATGACGCTCTTCAACATCGTGAACGGGGTTGACCCGACCACGCTGTCCGCCGCCTGGGCGGCCATCCGGCCAACCCTCTCGGATTCGGACGATCTCGCGTTCGGCGCCGTCACGACGGATCACCAGGTGGGGCCGCGGCTGCTCACGCCGGCGAGCGGGGCCATCGTCTCTCCGTCGCTCAACAACAACCTCACGTGGAATCGCAACGTCGGCTGCAGCACGACCTACGATGGAGACAGCTTCACGCTCTCGTTCTTCAACGCGGCGAACTCCGCCCCGATCCTCTCGATTCCGGTCGGGAACACGACGTCGCATGCGCTCACGCTCGCCGAGTTCCTCACCCTCGTGGGCGTCACCCACGACGTGCGCTGGGCCGTCGAAGGAAGCAACGGCGACAGTCCGGCCACCGGCCCTTACCTCGGCGAGTCGTTCGCGATCACGGTCAACCGTCCGCCCGTCGCTAACGCCGGCCCGGATCAGCCGTCCGTCGAGTGCACCTCACAGACGACGACGCCGGCTCAGTTGAACGGAACGGCCTCGAGCGACCCGGATGGAGACCCGCTCACCTACACCTGGAGCGCCGCCGGGATCATCTTCAACGACGAGCATTCCGCCACGCCGATCGGCCAGTTCCCTGAGGGAACGACGGTCGTGACGCTGGTCGTCTCCGACGGGATCGAATCCGACAGCGATGGGGTCTCGATCACCATCGTGGATACGACGCCGCCCTCCATCGTCTGTCCGCTTGAGATCAGCGTGGAATGCGTTGACCACTGCGGAACGCCGAAGAATGACCCGCAGCTCGTTCCGTTCTTCGCGGGGGCGTCCGCCACCGACATCTGTGACGACACGCCGACTCTCACGAACGATGCTCCGACGTGCCTTCCGCACGGGGACACGGTGGTCACCTTCACGGCCACCGACGACGACAACAACGCCTCCAGCTGCCAGGCGACGGTGCACGTCGTGGACACGACGCCGCCCGAGATCACGGTCGAGCTGAACCGCGACGTGCTCTGGCCGCCGAACCACAAGCTCTCCACGATCACGGCCTCGGTGACGGTCACGGACATCTGCGACCCGAACCCGACGTTCGTCTTGACCTCCATCGTCAGCAGCGAACCCGACAACGGGCTCGGCGACGGCGACACGGCGGACGACATCCAGGGAGCCGTCTTCGGCCAGTCCGACACCGAATTCCAGCTCCGGTCCGAGCGCGCTGGTGGCGGTCCGGGCCGCATCTACACCATCTACTACTTGGCCTCAGACTTCGCAGGTAACACTACCGCGGACACGTCCTACGTGCGCGTCCCGCACGACCAGAGCGGCGTGGCCAAGGCCTCCCTCGGCTTCACATCCGAGGGAACCTCTGTGCGGCCCGACGCCAAGACGTTCACCCTCGTGATCTCCGGCCGACCCTCGCTCCCGGCCAACGGATTCGATCCGCATGAGATCTACGTCGGCAACCACCTCGACGCGCACCGCCCGGTGAATGTGCTCATCCGTGATCTTGACGCCGACCAAACGCCGGACCTGGCAGTGACCTTCGACGCTGCTTGGCTGAGGACGCTGCGCGCGGCATCAGGCGAGGCCTATGCCGTCGGCCTCCACTACTCCACCGAGGCGGCCGATTACCAGGTGCCCGACATCTTCGCACTCGGAACGCCGATGTCGAGTCTCGGGCTGGTTGGGGCGGTCTATGGTCAAGACCCCGGCGGCAAGGGCGATCCGATCGAGCCGGGGCCGGAGCCGGGGAGCGAAGCCGGTACGCAGGCGAAGCTCGCCCCCGAGCCGGCGCCGGATGCGAAGGACCTGAACGAGCTGGCGATCTCCACATCGGGACACATCAGCGTGGAGGTCTTCGACGTGCAGGGGCGGCGGGTCAGGACGCTGCTCAACGGGGAATTCGCCGCGGGCCGCTACACCATCCACTGGGATGGTCGAATGGACACCGGAAGCCGCGCCCCATCCGGAGTCTACTTCTACAACATCCAGGCTCCCGGCATTCGTGAGGTCCGGAAGGTCCACATCATGAGGTAGCCCGCATCTGGGCTGTTCGTAGTTGCGCGGGGCGGGTCCTCATCGGATCCGCCCCGTTCGCATCGAAGCGCTACCGATCCCCGCGCGACCGGCTGCCGCGAAGCGCCGGGACGGATTCGCCCCCCTCATCCCGGAGGATGACCCACGATACGGCATGCAGCCCGGCATCGGCGCATCCGCCTTCGTACTCGACCCTCTGAGCCGTCAAACACACGACCCGATAACCGTCCAGCAGGAGCGACTGTCCGTTCCAGAGCGACACGCCGCGGCCCTCGTGATTCACCTCAAGCGCGGCATTCGTGATGGACTTGTAACAGCGGCTCCTCGCGCGGCTCTTGCAGTCCGTCGGGCCCAGCGCCATCTCCCAGCCCGATGGAAGACCTTTCAAGACGTGGGCGCCGATCCCCTGATCGCTCGCCCCCGCCAGCACCAGCCCGAGAGAATCCGCGACGACGAGTCCGCTCGCCGCAGGCGCACCCCCGATGTACTCGACGAGGATCTCGTAGCGGCGGCCCGTCACGAAAGGAGAAGTGACCCAAGGGATATCGAGCGCGATCGAGTACTCCGCAGCGGCGCTGTCGCGAAAGACGATGCGTTCAGCACCCCCGCCCTTCGCTCGCTCGACGGAGACCACCCGTCCCGAGAACCGCACCGAAGGCGGTGAGCCGGATGACGTCTCGAGGAAGACGTTGAGGCTTCCGAGAGGCTGGGAGAGGCACGGCGATCCGGCGCCGGTCGGCGCCGCGCAGGCGCTCGCAAGAGCTGCGAGAACCGGGATCCAGCACCAGGCGAATCTCCGGAGAAATCTCATCCGTGCAGCCCTCCGGGGACCTTCGCCGTCCCTTTGAGAATACGGTCGTTCCACGACTCGAAGGGCGCCCCACCCGTGACGTCCTTCATCGTGATGCACCCGTGCACGGGACAGACGTGATGGCAGAGGTTACAGCCGATGCACTCGGTCTCGTCCACCCAGACGATGTGCGCGTTCTTCGCCGCGGCCGCCGTCACCGCTGCCTCTCGAGTCGGTGCGCGATGGCCCGCGGCGAGATCCTCCTCGGCCCGGTGGATGCAGGCCACGGCCGAGTCGCGGCAAGCGACATAGCAGAGATCGCAGCCGATGCAGAGGCCCGGGTCCACCTCGGCGACCACCTTGTAGTTGAGATCGAGATCGCCCCAGTCCACGAATCCCGAGAGCGCGCGGCCGCGGAGTTCGTTGACCGACGACATCTTCTTCGATTCCAGGTACAGGTCCAGCCCGTCAATCATGTCCTCGACGATGCGGAAACCGTGATGCATGACCGCCGTGCAGACTTGAACGGACGTGGCCCCGAGCGCGATGAACTCCGCGGCGTCCCGCCACGTCGAGATGCCCCCGACGCCCGAGATCGGCACCGAGATCCCCGGCTCCTTCGCGAGCGCCGCGACCATGTGCAAGGCGATCGGCTTGACCGCCGGTCCGCAGTAGCCGCCGTTCGTTGAGCGCAAGCCGACCGCCGGGTAGGGGACGAAGCGGTCGAGATCCACGCCGGTGAAGCTCTTGATCGTGTTGATGAGCGAGAGCCCGTGCACTCCCGCCTCGACCGCGGCGAGACCCGGCTCCACGATGTCGGTCACGTTCGGCGAGAGCTTGACGAGCACCGGGATGCTCGCGGACTCCACGGCCCATCGCGCGATTTCCTTCAGCGCCTTCGGCTCCTGACCCACCGCGGAACCCATGCCCCGCTCGCACATCCCGTGCGGGCAACCGAAGTTCAGCTCGAGACCGTCGCAGCCGGTGTCTTCGGCGCGGCGGATGATCTCCCGCCAGTCTTCCTTGCTCTCGACCATCAGCGAAACGACGACGGCCCGGTCCGGGTAGCGCTTCTTCACCTCGGAGATCTCGCGGAGGTTCGTCTCGAGCGGCCGGTCGGTGATGAGTTCGATGTTGTTGAACCCGACCATGCGCGCCCCCGCCACCTCCAGGGCGCCGAAGCGGCTCGAGGTGTCCACGATCGGATCGCCGAGAGTTTTCCACACGGCGCCGCCCCAGCCCATGTCGAAGGCGCGGAGGACCTGCGCGCCAGTGTTCGATGGCGGCCCGGACGCAAGCCAGAACGGGTTCGGGCTTTTGATGCCCGCGAAGTTGATCGAGAGATCCGCCATGCACGTCCTTCCTGCGAGATCCGCTCCTAGGGGTGCCCCGCCTCGATCGCCGAGCCGCGCGTGATGCTAACGCCGCACTGTACTGCGATCGCGCGCGCCGCGCGTTTCCCCTCCTGCGCGGCGTTCACGACCTCCTTGCCGCCGTTTCGCGCATCGCCGCCAGCATAAACGCGGGGGTGGCCCGTTCGCCCGGTGACCGGATCAGCCACGATGCATCCCTCCGCGTCCACTTCGACCCCCGGGAACTGGCGCGCCACCTCCCGGAGGCTCGCCTGCCCGATCGCGACCAAGGCGAGATCGCATTCGAGACGGCGACCGTCCTCCAGCAGGACGCCACGAAGCCGGCCCTGGCCGTCCCGCTCGAACCCACGCACGACGGCGCGCTCCTCGAGCCGCACCCCCTCCATCCGCGCCTGGGCCATCTCGTGCGCGTAGCCGCGCATCACCTCCGCGGTGCGGCGGTAGAGCATCGTCACCTCGCGGATCCCGAGATGCGCCAGCTCACGGGCGGCATCAATCGCCGTGTTTCCTCCCCCGATCACGACGGCGCGGCGCCCCTCACCCAGCGTGAAACCGCTGTCGGTCTTCATTCTCTCGATCCACGCGACGGCCCCCGCCACGCCCGGGCCGTCCTCGCCCGGCGCGCCCAGGCGCGTGTCGGATCCGAGGCCGATCCCCAGGAACACGCCGTCGTTGTCGCGCAAGAGGTCCTCACCCGTCACTTCTCGTCCGATCTCGACGCCCGATCGGATCGTTACGCCCAGGTCCCGGATCAGGTCCACCTCGCGGAGGGCCCCCTCGACGTGCATCTTGTACGGCGCCACGCCGGTCGCGTTCAGACCTCCGGGCAGCGCGCGCTTCTCGTAGAGGACGCAGGCGAAACCCTCCAGAGCCAGATAGCCGGCGCAGGACAGCGATGCCGGGCCGGCCCCGACGCAGGCGACCTTCCGCCCGTTCGCCGGCTTGCGCGGAAGGAGCGAGGGTACGCCGCCGCGGTCCATCACGGTCTCGACGGCATATCGCTGCAGTCGCCCGATCTGGATCGGCTCGCGGCCCAGATGGTTGTAGACGCACGCGCCGGCGCAGAGAACCTCGACAGGGCAGACGCGGGCGCAGGAATACCCCATGAGGTTCGCCGTGAGGATCGTGCGCGCCGAGCCCCGTACATTCCCCGTGGCGATCTTGCGGATGAACGTCGCCACATCAATCCCGGTCGGGCACGCCACCGTGCATGGAGCGTCATGGCAATAGAGGCAGCGTTCCGCCTCGACCCGCGCCTGCGCCTCGGAATAGAGCGGCTTGTGATCGGCCAGCCGCAGCTCGAGACGCTCGCCGCCGGGCGCGGACGACCGTGTCATGCGACACCCATCGCCTTCAGACCCTCATCCAGTATCCCGACCGCCTCGCGCACATCGCCGTCGGAAGCGATCAAGGGCGGCGAGATCCGCGCCACGTTCCCGTAGAGACCGCCCTTTCCGATGAGGAGTCCGCGCTTTCGCGTCTCCTCGAAGAGCCGGCCGAGCGCCTTCGGATTCGGCGTCCGGTCCTGAGCGGTCTCGTCGGCCACGAACTCGACGCCCTGCATGAGGCCCATCCCGCGAACGTCGCCGACGACCCGCGGATACTTGCGCTTCAACCCCTCGAGCCCCTCGCGAAGCAGCGCCCCCACCCTGGCGGAGTTGGCGCGCAGGTCCTTCTTCTCCATGACCGATATCGTGGCGTTCGAGGCCGCGCACGCGATCGGGTTGCCGCCGAAAGTCGAGATGGTCAGCGCCTTCAGCGAATCGGCCACCGCGGGCGTGCAGATGGTAGCGCCCAGCGGAAAGCCGTTCGCGATCCCCTTCGCCATCGTCATGATCTCGGGCTCCACACCCCAGTGCTCGATCCCCCACCACTTCCCGCCGGTGCGCCCGAAGCCCGTCTGCACCTCGTCGCAGATGAACACGCCTCCGTAGCGCCGCACGATCTCGACGGCGATCTCGAAGTACTCGCGCGGCGGCGTCACGAATCCCCCGACGCCCTGGATCGGCTCGGCAAGGAACCCGGCCACTTGCCCGGTCGTCGTCGTGCGGATCAACTCCTCGATGTCGCGCGCGCACTTCACCCCGCAGGAGGGGTACGTCGCGCCGAACGGACAGCGGTAGCAGTACGGGGAGACCGCATGCTTCACCGAGGCCGCTTGCGTCGGCAGAGCGCGCCACGGCGCATGGCCCGTGAGCGACTGGGCGAGCATCGAGCGGCCCGAATAACCGTGCCGCAGCGCGATGATCTCGCTCCTCCCGGTATAGGTCTGCGCCATCATGACGCCGGTCTCGTCGGCCTCCGTGCCGCTCGCCGTGAAGAAACACTTCTGGAGCCGCCCGGGCGTAATCGTCGCTAGCTTCTCGGCCAGCTCGACCATCGGCAGCGTCGGATACAGGGTCGAGACGTGGCCGAGCCGGTCGAGTTGCGCCTTCACGGCCGCGTTGACGTCATCGTTGCAGTGACCCACCGAGACCGTGAGGATGCCGCCGAAGAAGTCGAGGTACTCCTTGCCCTCGGCGTCGCGAAGCCGCATCCCCTTCGCCTCGGACGCGACCAGGGGATCCTCGTAGTAGTTGATCGTCGCCGCGAACAGGTACTCCTTGTGCTTGCGGCGGACCTCGGCGGCGTCCATGCGGCCGTCGGTCTTCGATTCCGTCTGAGGGTTCATCCCATCCTCCTCACGCGGGCACCGCCCGCATCCCCGGGGCCGGCGCGCCGGCGCTCTCGCGCCGGACGAAGCGACCGGCGCCGCGTTCCACCTTGAGATCGCCGTTGTCGAACTGCACGCGCCCGCCGGCGATGACGTACGACGGCTTTCCCTTCACCTTGAACCCCTCGAAGATATTCCGATCGCACTTCGAGCGGTGCGTCCGGGCGCTGATGGTGCGCTCGCCCGCCGGATCCCACACGACGATGTCGGCGTCCGCGCCCGGGGCGATCGAGCCCTTTCGCGGATACAATCCGAAGATCCGCGCCGGCGACGTGCTCACGACGTCCACCCAGCGTTCCAGGCTGATCCTTCCCTCGCAGACCCCGGAGGTGTAGAGAAGCGCGAGCCGCTCCTCGATCCCCGTGCCGCCGTTCGGGATCTTCGTGAAGTCGTCCTTGCCCATTCGCTTCTGCTCGATCGTGAACGGGCAGTGATCGGTGCCGACCGCGCTCAGGATGCCGCTTCCCAGATGCGCCCAGAGCGCGTCCTGGTGCCCGCCGGCCCGCGGCCGGATGGGGGGTGACATCACGAAGGGCGCTCCCTCGAAGTTCGGCTTCTCGTAGACCGAGTCATCGAGGAGGAGGTACTGGGGGCAGGTCTCGCCGTAGCAGTGCTGGCCTGCGGCCTTCGCGCGCGCCAGCGCCTCCACCGACTCGCGGCACGTCATGTGAACGATATAGGCGGTCGTCCCGTGCAGCCGCGCGATCATGAGCGCCCGGCCGGTCGCCTCCCCTTCGATGGGCGAGGGCCGCGATGCCGCGTGGTACTTCGGTTCCGTCTTGCCGGCCGCGACCAGCTCCCGCTGGAGATTGAAGACCGCGTCGCCGTTCTCCGCGTGCACCATCACGACCGCGCCGAGACCCGCCGCCGCCTTCATGACCTGGTAGAGCTCGTGATCGTCCACCATGATCGCGCCCTTGTAGGCCATGAAGACCTTGAAAGAGGGGATCCCCTTCTCCCGGACAACGGCGCGCATCTCCTCGGCGGTGCTCTCGCCCCAGCCTGTGACCGACATGTGATATGCGTAGTCGGAGACGGCTCCCTTGGCCTTCGCGTCCCATTCCCGAAGCCCCTCGAGCAGGGAGACGCCGCGGCTCGGGATCACGAAGTCAATCACCGTGGTCGTCCCTCCGGCCAGTGCGCACGCCGTTCCCGCCTCGAAGTCGTCCGCGGAAACCGTGCCCATGAACGGAAGCGCCAGGTGCACGTGCGGGTCCACGGCCCCGGGCATGACGTACTGCCCCGATGCATCAATGACTCGATCCTTCGCGCCCCGCCTCTCCAGATTAACGCCGATCGCGGCCACCGTGCCCTCGTCGCAATAGACGTCGCCGGTGACCCGCCCGCTCGCGGTCACGATCGTGCCGTTCTTGATCAGGATTCCCATGCTCTCCTCCGCGTCGCAGGCTTTGTGCGTGCCCTCACGGCTCGAGATCGGCCATCGCTCGGTAGGTCTCGGGGCGCCGGTCGCGGAAGAACTGCCACACGCGCCGCACCTCCTCGATCATGTCGAGGTCCATCTCAGCCGTCACGATTTCGTCCTTGTCCTCGCTCGCCTGTGCGAGGAAGTTGCCGCGCGGGTCCACGAAATAAGACGAGCCGTAGAACTTGCCGATGTTCCACGGACTCTCCACCCCGACGCGGTTGATGCACCCCATGAAGTAACCGTTTGCGACCGCATGCGCCGGCTGCTCGAGCTTCCACAGGTACTGAGAGAGACCGGCCACCGTCGCACTCGGGTTGAACACGATCTCGGCGCCGTTCAAGCCCAGGAGCCGAGCCCCCTCCGGAAAATGCCGGTCGTAGCAGATGTAAACGCCCACCTTCGCGTAGCGCGTCTGGAAGACGGGGTAGCCGAGGTTCCCCGGCTTGAAGAAGTACTTCTCCCAGAAGCCAGACGTGTGCGGGATGTGGTTCTTCCGGTACTTGCCGAGGTAGCTGCCGTCGGCGTCGTAGACCGCCGCGGTGTTGTAGTAGATGCCGGCCTGCTCGCGCTCGAACACCGGCACGATGACCGCCATCCCGTGCTTGCGGCAGAGGGCTGCGACCGCCTCGGTCGTCGGCCCGGGAACCGCCTCGGCCGCGTCGTACCAGCGCGCGCCCTGGCTCGGGCAGAAGTAAGGCCCGTTGAAGATCTCCTGAAGACAGAGGATCT
>JAGVPR010000126.1 GCA_020052115.1 Candidatus Eiseniibacteriota bacterium | reverse complement strand
GGTGGCCGGGCTCGGACCCGACGGTGTGCTGCGGGTGCGCCTCGCCGCCCCTCCGGTCGAGGGGCGGGCGAACGAGGCGCTCGTGCGTTTTCTCGCCGCGCGGCTGCGTCTCCCGAAGCGGCAGATTCAGATTGTCTCGGGGGAGACGTCGCGCACGAAGGTCGTTTCGATCGAGGGGCTCACGCCCGCGGAGGTGACCGCGCGGCTCACGCCGTCGCGGACGAACTGAGGCCTTCCGCGGGGATGTGCATCGTGTCCGCTCTTGCGGGCGCATGAGGGAACGGAGCGAGGACGGGATGTCGAACGAGCTTCAGCCCATGATCCGCGATGCGGCGGATTTCATCCGCAAGCGATGGCCCCACGCCCCGGAGGCGGGGATCATCCTCGGCACCGGTCTGGGCGACCTCTCCGAGGAGATCGCGGCGGAGGCGGTGATTCCGTTCGAGGAGATCCCGTACTTCCCGCAGCCCTCGGTGGAGTCTCACAAGGGCGAGCTGGTCCTGGGGACCCTCGCCGGCCGGCGCGTCGCCGTTTTGCGCGGCCGCATCCACTACTACGAGGGGTACACGATGAAGCAGGTCACGTTTCCGGTGCGCGTGCTCGGCGCGCTGGGGGCGGGGCGGCTCATCGTGACGAACGCCGTGGGCGGTCTGAACCCGCTCTTCGTCCTCGGTGACATCGTCGCCGTGACCGACCACATCAACCTCATGGGCGACAACCCGCTCGTGGGGCCGAACGAGGACGCGCTCGGACCGCGGTTCCCGGACATGTCCGAGCCGTACGACGCGAAGCTCCTCGCGCTGGCCGAGCGCGTCGCGCTCGAGGAGAAGCTCGCGCTCCGGCGCGGCGTCTTCGTGGCGGTGGCCGGCCCGAATCTCGAGACGCGCGCCGAGTACCGCTTCCTCAGGCTCATCGGCGGCGACGTGGTCGGCATGTCGCTCGTCCCGGAGAACTTGGCGGCGGTGCACGGAGGGATGCGGGTCCTCGCGTTCTCCGTGGTGACGGACATGGGACTCCCCGACGCGCTGGAGCCGGCGGACATCCGGAAGATCCTCAAGGTCGCGGCCGAGGCCGCGCCGAAGTTGACGCGGCTCCTCGCCGGCGTCGTGAAAGAGATGTAGATGGCGGTCAAGACAGGACGGACGGACGAGGAGCGGCGTCTCTTCCCCGAATTCGGCAAGGAGTTCGAGCGGCCGAAGGCGGAGGAGGAGATCCTCCACTTCTGGAAGGAGAACGACATCTTCCGGAAGAGTCTCGCCCTGCGCGAGGGCGGGCGCCGCTTCGTCTTCTACGAGGGTCCTCCGACCGCGAACGGCCGGCCCGGCATCCACCATGTGATCGCCCGGATGATCAAGGACCTCGTCTGCCGCTATCAGACCATGCGCGGCCTCTACGTTCCGCGAAAGAGCGGATGGGATACGCACGGGCTGCCGGTCGAGATCGAAGTCGAGAAGTCCCTCGGCTTTCGCACGAAGGCCGAGATCCGCGAGTACGGCGTCGAGCGCTTCATCCAGAAGTGCCGCGAGAGCGTGTTCTTCTACGAGGCGGAGTGGCGCCGGTTCACGGAGCGGATCGGCTACTGGCTCGACCTCGACGACGCGTACATCACCTGCACGAACGAATACATCGAGACGGTCTGGTGGGCGCTCAAGCGCTTCTGGGACGCCGGTCTCCTCGACAAGGGCTATCGGACGCAGGCGTACTGCCCGCGTTGCGAGACGTCGCTGTCGAGCCACGAGGTGAGCCAGGGCTTCGACCAGGCGGACGACCCGTCGGTGACCATCCGTTTCCGGATCGCGCCGGGGGAGCCCGCGGGCGCGCGGCCGCGCACGAGCTTTCTCGTATGGACGACCACTCCTTGGACGCTCGTCTCGAACGCGGCTCTGGCCGTCGGGCCCGAAATCCCCTACGTCACCGTGCGGCGGGGTGATGAGCACCTGATCCTCGCGCGCGCAAGGCTCGAGGAGTTGGACGGCGAGTACGAGGTCGTCGCCGAGGTGCGGGGCGAAGAGCTGGCCGGGACACGATACGAGCCGCTCTTCCCGTACTTCGCGAGCGGGCAGCCCGACGCGGCGTTTCGCGTCCACAGCGCCGGCTTCGTGAGCACCGAAGACGGCACCGGGATCGTGCACGTGGCTCCGGCCTTCGGCGAGGACGACAACCAGCTCGGCCGGCGCGTGGGGCTTCCGTTCCTGCAACCGGTGGACGAGAGCGGCCGTCTCACCGAGCCGGTGACGCCGTGGGTCGGACAGTTCGTGAAGGACGCGGACCCCGCGATCATCGAGGAGCTCAAGCGGCTCGGCCTTCTCTACAAGTCGGAGCGGATCACGCACACCTACCCGTTCTGCTACCGGTGCGACACGCCGCTGCTCTATTACGCGCGGAGCGGATGGATGATCCGGACCACGCAGTTCCGCGAGGAGCTGAAGCGCGCGAACGCCGGGATCGCCTGGCATCCGCCGGAGATCGGGGAGCACCGTTTCGGGAACTGGCTCGAGAACAACGTGGACTGGCACCTCTCTCGCGAGCGCTACTGGGGGACGCCGCTCCCGATCTGGGTCTGCCCGGATTGCGGCGCGAAGGAATGCGTCGGGAGCATCGAGGAGCTTCGCGCGCGCGCGTCGAACTTCGACGCCGTTGTGCCGGCGCCGGAGGATCTCGATCTGCACAAGCCGCAGATGGACGCGCTCGAGATGCGCTGCGGCGGCTGCGGCGGCGTGATGCGCCGCACGCCGGAGGTGCTGGACGCGTGGTTCGATTCGGGGAGCATGCCCTACGCGCAGTGGCACTACCCGTTCGAGAACCGCGAGCGCTTCGAGGCGTCCTTCCCCGCGGACTTCATCGCCGAGGGCGTGGATCAGACGCGCGGGTGGTTCTACTCGCTGCTGGCCATCTCGACGTTCCTCTCGGGACGCGCGTGCTACCGGCGCTGCGTCGTCAACGAGCTGATCCTCGACGAGCAGGGGCAGAAGATGAGCAAGTCGCGCGGCAACGCCGTGAACCCGGCCCTCGTGTTCGAGAGCCACGGCGCCGACACGCTGCGCTGGTACCTGATCACGGTGAGCCCGCCGTGGCTGCCGACGCGCTATTCCGACAGGGGCGTGGCCGAGGTCGCGAAGAAGTTCCTCGGGACGCTGCTCAACACCTGTTCGTTCTTCTCGGCCTACGCGAACATTGACGGCTACGCTCCGGAGTCGGAGCCGCTCGAAGGCGCGGCCCTCGCGGACATGGACCGCTGGATCCTCTCGCGGCTCCAGGCGCTCGTCGCCGAGGTGCGCGAGGATCTGGACGGGTACGATCCGACGCGCGCGGCCCGGGCGATCCAGGAATTCGTGATCGAGGACGTGAGCAACTGGTACGTGCGCCGCTCCCGCCGCCGTTTCTGGCGAAGCGGCCAGCGCGACGACAAGCGCGCAGCGTACTCGGCGCTGCACACCGTGCTCTGCACGGTGGCGCGGCTCATGGCCCCGTTCGCCCCCTTCGTCGCCGAAGAGATCCACAGAAAGCTCGCGGCGGGCAGGGCGGGCGAGCCGGAGAGTGTGCACCTCTGCGATTTTCCGGAGCCGGTCGCCGCGCTCCACGACGAGCGGCTCGAAGAGGAGATGGCCGCCGTGCAGCGGATCGTCGCGCTCGGGCGGTCCGCGCGGATGGAAGCGAAGGTGCGCGTGCG
>JAGVPR010000030.1 GCA_020052115.1 Candidatus Eiseniibacteriota bacterium | reverse complement strand
CGAGGATCCACGCCCCGGTCGCGCGCCCGTCCTCATCGGCCGTCGCGAGCGCGGCGGCCAGCGGCTCGATGCCGGAGCGGCCGATCAGCCGGAAGATGTCCTTCGTGGTGTGCCGCTCGCGAGCGATCGGCGTGGAGAGCCTCGTCACGAGAAACGGGATCGAGCGTTCGGGGCGATCCGCCAGTTCCTTCACGCCGCGAGCCTGCCACTCCCGGAATCGCGGTTCGCCGGCTGCGGCCATGAGGAAGAACTCCTCGACCGAGTACCCGCGTTCCTCGTACGGCACGTTCACGGAACTCGAAGCCTCGAGACCCGGCCCCTCGGCAGGCGCATCCATCACGGCGCCTCGCGTCGTCCCGGTCCAGACCTGCGCATCGGCGCCGTTCGGCGCGTGCAGGTCGCGGCCCGCGAGATCCACCAGCACGCCGAGGCTCTGCGTGTCGCGGCGAGGGTTGCCGTAGCCCTGCGATGTGCGCTGGTTGAGCGCCATGTATCCGTCCGCCCCGCTCAAGTCCACGACGAGACCGTTGCCGTTCGCGTTCCCAGCCCCCTGGCTCAGGTCCGACGAGGCGTACATGTCCACGCCTTCGAGATCGAGCAGGAGGCCTGTACCGAGGTCGTGGCCGCATCCCTGCGCGCAGGACCACGCCGCGTAGCGATCGTCCCCGGAGCTGTCGAGCAGATACCCGAGCGAGAGATGGATCCCGGCCCCCTGCACGTACTGCTGCGCGTCGTAGTGGTCGTTGCCCGCGTCGTCAATCAGCGCGCCGACGGCCCACCAGAAAGCGGTCCCCTGGCCGTAGACGTCGGCGGAGTACGAGTCGTTCCCCGCCTCGTCGTGCAGGATTCCGATGCCGCCCGAGGCGAACGGTCTCTCTCCGAATCCGCACCCCTGGCAGAGCGTCAACGATTCATCGTCGTAGCGAAGCACATCGGTGTACGCCTGCCGAGCGAGATAAACGTCGTCGCCGTCCCGGTCGTGGAGCACGCCGACGCCCTGAACGTATCCAAAGCCCTGGCTCATGAGACGGCACTGGTAGAGGTCGTCGCCGCCCTCGTCGGAGAGCACGCCGAGACCGAAGGCCGCGGAGCCTTCCGATGCGAGATCCGCGAAGTAGCGGTCGTCGCCGCCGCGATCAACGAGCGAGCCGAAGCCGAAGAAGCCGGACCCGAGGCTGAAGCGGCCGGCCTCGTAGAGATCGTCGCCTCCGGCGTCCTCGAGCAGGCCGACGCCGAAGTAGCCGGCGCCGAGCGCGCCGTCTCCGCGGCCTCTGTAGACGTCGTTTCCGGCGGCATCGTGGATCCACTGGAACGACGGGCCTCCCGCCGCCGCGCCGTCGAGCTCGTAGAGGTCGTCGCCGCCGGGATCCACGATGACCGCGAACGAGCCGCGATAGACGTTTCGTTCCGGGCCGCCGATCACCACAGCTCCGAGATCGCTCTTGCCCCAGAAAGCGATGGAGCCTTCCACCACGCCTCCCGGGCCCTCGCGCGGCGCGTTCTTCTTCGGCTTGTCGAGCTTCCATTCGGTCGCATCCATCGGCCCGTCACCGAGGGCGGCGCCGGCCCGCTCCGACCCGAGAGCGCCCAGCTGCACCATGTCCCTCAACGCCTGCCGGTCGAGTCGCGCGCAAATGCGAAGGAGCGAATCCGCCAGCGCCACATGCCGCAGCTCTCCGCGGTGGATCTCGAAGAGGCTCTTGTCTTCGATTCCCGTTTCGTTGATGAGGAGCGAACACGCGCGCACCCTGACGAATTCGACTTCCCGCTTCGAGAGCGGATCGAAGGCTTCCGATCTTCTTGCGCGCGCGAGATCCATCGCAGACAGAGCGGTCTGCACCGCCAGGCGCACGGTCTCCGGCAGTTCCTCCCAGCGTCCCGCGTGCCCGCCGGGCTTGCCGGATCTCGAGAGGTCGTCGAATTCCGCCGGGAGGGCACCCATGGCGGAGCCGCGCCCCAGCACGCTGCGCCAGGCCTTCGCGGCGCCCTCCCCGCCTCGCTCCATCGCCCTCGCGATTCCGCCCAGCGATCCCGGGACCGCCAGCGGATCTTCCATCCACCGCGATACGAGAGGGATGCGAAACGAATCCGCTTCCGAGTACGTCGCCGGCACGGCGAGATCTCGCCGCGATGCGGCCACCTGCGCGAGGGCGCGGTCCACGTCCTCTCGCCAATCGGCGCGAGCGCTCGGTGCGAAGCCCAAGAGAATCAGCAATGCCAGAAGCCGCCGCATGGGAACTCCTCTCTCGTCGCCGGCCCCACGGCCGGCACCACATGGAGGAAACCGGACGAACCGGTGCCGTGTCAACGCCCGTGAATGCCGGGTTGCGGTCGCCGCCGGCCACTCAGTAGACTTCGGTGCGATACCACGGGGAGGAAGATCGAGCGCAATGGCTGAGCCGATGACACACAGGGAACGTGTTCTCGCCGCGGTCCGCGGCGAGCCGGTGGACCGGCCGCCGGTCTCGTTCTGGGGACACGCCTACGACAGGGAGTCGAGCGCGGAGGCGCTCGCCGGCGCGACGCTGGAAGACTGGCGCCGGTACGAGTGGGACTTCGTCAAGCTCAACCCAAGAGCTTCGTACCACGGAGAGGTCTGGGGACTCCGCTACGAATACTCCGGAAGGCCGCACGAAAAGCCGGTGCGCGTCCACACGCCGGTTCAGAGCGTCCGCGATTGGGACGGCATCCGCGCGCGGAAGACCACGGCGGACCCGCTGGCCGAGCAGCTCGAAGCGATCCGTCTCGTGCGCCGAGGCCTCCCGGACGACGTTCTCCTCATCGAAACCGTGTTCACGCCCCTGGCGATCGCCACGTACCTGGCGGGCTCGCCGCAGGTGGTGCTCGAGCATCTTCGCGAGGACGAAGCACGCGTGCGAACCGCGCTCTCCGCCATACGGGACACGTTCCGGCCATTTGTTCACGACGCGCTCCGCGCGGGCGCCGACGGACTTTACTTCGCGACCGTGCACTGGGCGACGCGGGACCTGCTGTCCGCGGAACGGTACGCGGCGCTCGCGCGCGAAGACGACCTGGACGTCCTGGCGGAAGCGCGAGGGGCGGCGTTCAACATCCTGCACGTCTGCCGGAAGAACAACCTCCTCTTCGATCTGGCCGACTACCCGGCGCACGCGTACTCCTGGGCGGCGGACGAACCTGGAAACCCGGGGCTCGCTCGAGGTCTGGAGCGGATCCGCGGGGCCGCCGTCGGCGGGATCGCGCACGAGGGTGCATTGCAGGCGCCGGGTCCCGAGGCGGTGCTCGCCCAGGTGCTCGAGGGGTGGCGCGAGACGGGAGGAAGAAGGTGGATCGTCGCGCCCGGATGTTCCATCCCGACCACGACGCCGCCGGAGAACCTGGCCGCCGTGCGCGAGGCGGTCGCCGCGCTCGCGGAGGAAGACGGTTGATCCGCCGCGCGCGGAGCGCTCGCCTCTAGCGATTCCTCAGCAAGACCATCTTCCTCGTGATCCCGATGCCGGGGGTGGAGAGCCGGCAGAGGTACACGCCGTTCGAGACCGCGCGGCCGCCGCCGTCCGTCCCATCCCAGGTGAGCGAGATCACCCCGGCCCCCCGCGTCTCGCGCAGCAGGACCTTCACGAGCCGGCCGTCAGTAGCGAAGACGCTCACATCCACCGGAACCGCTTCGCGAAGCGTCAACTGCATCCGCGTGGCGCGGCTGAACGGATTCGGCAGGATCGGTTCCAGCATCGCCCCGGCCGCCTCGCTCGACGAGCGGGTCCAGCCGATCACTTCAGGAGAGGGCGCGGACCAATTGTTGCTGTAGTCACGGGTCTTCATCTGAAAGTGGTAGCGCGTCGCCTCGGTGAGTCCCCTCGCCGTGTATGACTGCTGCGTCCCCGGGGAAACGGGCTGGGGGAAACCGGCGAGAACGGTCCCCGTGGCCCAGGAACCGCCGTCGAGCCAGCGACGCGTCTCGTAGACCGCGGCCGCCCCACCCGTCGGAGGATCCATCGGCGCCGTCCATCGCAGCGTCAGCGACCGCGGGGAAGCCACGGACACAGCGAGATCCTGCACGATAGCCGGAGGCTGAGTGTCGCCTGCCCCTCCCGAGGTCGTCACCCGGAGCGTGTCGGAGGCCACGGAAGGCGACATGTTCGGCTTCTCGGTCGTAATGGTGAAGCGATAAGCCGTGCCCGCGGTCAAGAATGTGGCGTTCGCATACTGGAGGGCGCCGGCGGGCATCGTGACCACGCCGGTCCACTCGCGCGTGTTCCCCGCCGGATCCTCCGCGCGCAGTCGATACGTGCTGGGAACCGAACAGCCGGATGCATCGCCGGTCACGGTGAAACGAACCTGTGCCACGTTCGGATAAACGACTGAGGTCGCCAGGTCGGTCACCCGATCGAGCGGGTCCTGAACGAACACCGCATCGAGGGCCGGCACGAACGTCCCACGCCCGGGCACGAAGACCGGCGCGGGGTTCGGATTGACGGCCACGAAGCCGTTCGTGAACTCCCGCACCCAGACTCCTTGGCTTCCCCCTGCCAGGGAGTCGGCGTCCGAGAGCGGCTCCCCCAGACAGAGATCGTACTCGGGCTGCCATTCGTTCCCGTCCCAGGGCGGGCGCGTGTAGAAGCCGTCACCGAGAAGGCATCCGCCCAGCGTCAGCCGCTTCTGCCTCTCGAGCGCCTCGCCCGTGAGCTGCAAGCACGGCCCGGAATCGCCGATGATCATCCACCGCTGGCCGGCGAGAGGCTGCACGGCGGCCTGCTCGGGGAAGTAGCCCCGGTTGATGTTGAACAGGTTGTTGTGAAAGTCGGTTCTGAGAGGCGGCATCATCAGGAAGCACTCGAGCATGACGCCGTTCAGGAAATCGGTCAGCCTCTTGCCCGCGTTGTCGTAGACGAGATTCACGGCCCCGTTGCAGAGAACGGGATAGTCGGGCCCCACACGCTCCCGGAGCTGTTTCAGGAAGTCGTAGATGCCGAGCGCCCATTGCCGCGTGACGGTCGTGTCCGCGTCGCCGATGCCGTCACGATTCAAGTCGAGGGGCACGCGCGCCGGATTGCACTGGAATTCGCGGAGCCAGTAGATCGTGCTGTGGCACTGGTCGAGAATCAGGCCGTGGAACTGGCGCCCTGTGACCAGGCTGTCCACGAGGGTGCGCGCGAACCAGTCGCGGAATCTCTCGCCGCGCCTCGAGCGGGGGCAGTTGTCCGTCATGTCGAGCACCCACTCGTTGTCCACCCCGTTCGCGCACCAGGAGAGCGTGTGGCTGCCGTCCGACTTGTACACCCACCAGTTGTACGCGTTCGCGCTGTCGCGGATCGCCTTGATCAGACCGTAAGTGTCCGTGCTCGAGACGCTCTGGGCGGAGATCCAGGCGAAGTCAACCGACGACGGATTGGCGGCCCGCACAGCCTGCCGCAGCATGAGCGCCGCGCGATAGCTGTAGGCGACGTGATCGTAGCGGGCCAGATCGGTCGCCGCGCCGGGATAAGGATTCAGGTTGATGCGGAGGATCTTCGGATAGGCCGCGGCGGCGCGGTCCGGCGACATCGCGGAGGCCAACAACGCGATCGAAAGGACGACAAGACGCCCATTCACCCCGAGAAGGCGGGATGTCTCCGCTGTCCGCTTCATTTCAGCATCCTCCCACTGCCGGCCCACGGCATGACGCGAGGCAAGCCGCCTCCGAACTGGAATCTTGGACGGGAATCTCCTCCGGCTCAATAGGAAGCATTCCCGGAGGCAATCTGTCATCGTGCAACGATTCAATCCCCGATGCACGTCGCGGCGCGCGAAGGCACGGCGCGCCGCCTCCCGGGGATCGGCGCAGCCTCACGATCCCCCGGGGGCATCGGTTACAATCTCCGCTGCAACACCGCATCAAGGGGATGTCTGGAGCGTCTGAGAGTGGAGACCGCGCCCTCATGAGCGAAGGCGCATCAACCAGGGTGCATGCCGCCGCGCGCAAACCCGCCGCGCGAAGCCGGCTCGCGCGGCGGGGCACGGTGATCCTCGTTGTCGGAACGATCGCGGCGGGGATCCTCTTCCCTCTCTTCCTCGTCGTGCACGCGCACCGAACGAACGGCGGCGTGGACGGCTTCCCGCTCGATGATCCATGGATCCATCTCCAGTACGCGCGGACCCTTCATGATCACCATTCGTTCGCCTACTTCCCCGGGGATCGCACAACCCAGGGTTCCACGTCACCGCTCTATACCTTCCTCCTCGCCGTGGGATTCGCCGTCACTCGGAACGAGAAGGCACTGAGCTACACGCTGGGGCTTCTCTTTCAGACGGCATTCCTCGTGACGATGGGCGCCTGGGCGAGACGGCGGCTCGGAAGCATCGCCTGGGCCGCGGCGGCGGTGCTTCTCGTCGGAGTGGATGCGCGGGCCGGAATACTCGCGGTCTCAGGAATGGAGACGAGCCTCTTCCTCTTTCTGGTCGCGCTCGCGTTCTGGGCGCGCGCCGCGGGCCGGCGAATCCTGATCGGGACATCGCTCGGCCTCGCGGTGTGGGTGCGGCCCGACGCGTTCATTCTGGTCGCGGTCTTCACGCTCGATGCGCTCCTCGAGCGCTTCGCCTCGCGCGGGCGCGATGCGGGCGAAGT
>JAGVPR010000281.1 GCA_020052115.1 Candidatus Eiseniibacteriota bacterium | reverse complement strand
TCCTCCTGCGTGCCGCGCCGCAAGAAGGAGCGCGCCTTCAGCAATCGCTCGAGGTAGGGCACGAGCACCCGGGCCCCGGTGACTCCCAGCGCCTCGAAGAAACCCCGGCGCTCCTCCGGCGAGCGGCGCGCGAAGTCGCGGCGCCGGACGGCCGTGAGGAGCGGACCGATGCCCGCCTCCCCCAACCCGGCGAGCGCGAAGGCGGCAGCGATGCGCGCCCGGGAATCGGGATCGTCGAGAGCCCGGGCGAGATACGTGAAAGCGTCCTTCCCGCCGAGTGCCGCGAAAGCGCGAAACGCCTCCCGGCGCACGCGCAGGTCGGGATGGGTGAGCACCGGCCGCAGCATGGAAGCCGCGCGGGGGTCGCCCATCTGATTGAGGATGACGACGATGTTGCGCACCAGATACCACCGGTCGTCGCCGAGCCACTTTGCAATCGCGGCGACGTCGTCCTTCGGCCTCTGTGCGATCGCGTCGCACAGCAGGTGGCGCGCCTGCCGGCCCTGGAGCCGGCCCAAGATCTCGCAGAGAGCGTCCACGGCGCGGGACGGCAGGATTGGAACAACCACCGTCACCGCGCGATGCACCCCGGGATCTTCCGAGTCCAGCGCCTTCTCGATGAGCGAGATGCCTTCTGGCTCGCTCAGCGCCGCGGAGAGCCGCTGCAACGCCGCCGCGACGGCCGGCGCTCGCGGCTCCCGCTCCTCCGCGAGGCAGCCGACGATCATCGCCGCCCCTTCGAGATCCAATTCCGCGAGGAGCGTGCGCACCGCGCGGACGAGGGCCGCGACGAGATCCTCCGCCGCGTCGTCCCACGCCACGAGGATCTCGCGCAGAGCCCACACCGTGTCGCGCCGGAGATCCGCGTGTCGCTCCGCGGCGAGCGAGCGCACCGCTTCCGCTTCCTCCGCCGGCGAGAGAAGAAACAGCGGCGCATCCTCTTTACCCGAGAGCGCCTCCTGCGCATCGCGCGTGCCCGCGTTCGCGAGCAGCGTTGGCGGCGCGGTCGCCGGGCCCGCTTCCGCCGGGAGCAGCTCCTGAATCTCGATATCGAGGAAGTCGGAACCTCCCGCGTCGTCTTCCTCGGCCCCCGGGGAGTCGTCGGCCAGCTCCCATTCGATATCGTCAATGACCTGGTAGCGGATGTGGGGCATCTCGCAGCCCCAGAGAACCGTCACGAGATCATCCGAGTCCGGAGCGGCGCTGCCGGCCGCGACGACAGCCCAGGCGAACGTCTCGACCTCGGGAAGCTCGATCCCCGGATGGAACGTGATCTCGCGCACTCCGTCCCGGAAGAACCGGCGGGCAAGCCCCGTGACGTCGTCCGGGTCCTCGTAGGCGGGGACGGCGTCGAGGAGGAAGCGGCCCTGCTGGACCCTGAGCCTCATCGGTCCGAACTCGTCGCACACCGCGCGGATTCGCTCGTGCGCCGCCTCGACGCTGCGGCTTCGCATGGCGCTGCCTCGAGGGTAGATCTGAGCATTCTTCACCGCCCGGGCGAACGCGAGCATCGCCTCGGCCGCGGCGGCGTGCAGCGGGTCGGCTTCTCGGATCGAGGCGGCCGCGCTCGAGCGGGCGCTCTGAGGCAGACGGGGATCGTCGGTCACACCCTCATTCATCGTCCGCGCGGGCCACAAGTGAAGGCCCTCGAAGCACTGACGCCTTGACCGCATTCGCCGGCAACCCGTATCCTCCAGACTCTCTGGAGACTCCGTAAACCCCGAGGAGACGGCATGGGAGTCCGTCCGGCCTGCCCGGCCCACAGTCACAACCGTCGTGGTCGCTTTCGGCCAGCCGCAGCCGTCCTCGGCTTGCTGCTCTCCTTCGTCTCGACCGCCGCCGCGCAGGAAGTCGCCACTCCCTCGGCGAATCCCCCGCTTCCGGCCCCGGTCGGCCTGACCGCCGTGGACCAACCCTGGGATGCCGGTGGGGCGATCCTCCTGACCTGGCAGCCGCCTGCGGCGATCTCGGGAGGGGATGGCGCCTACCGCATCGAGCGGGGCCCTTCGTCCGAAGGTCCTTTCTCCGAAATCGGCAGTTTGCCCGCGGGAACGGCCCGGTTCGTTGACCGGGAAGCCTTCGGGGGCGCGGCCTTCGTCTACCGCGTGACGTTCGAGCCGGCGAGCGGCGGGGTTTCGACGCCGGCTTTCGCGGGCCCCATCGCGGCACGGCCCAACGGGTTTCGCACGGACCGGGTGAACGCGCTCGTGCTGGTGCTCCTTCTCACGGGGCTCGTGCTGTTCTTCATCTGGCGGGCGCGATCCGGCGCCCGCCTCTTCGTTCGCCGCATCTCGGGACTGAATGCGATAGACGAGGCGATCGGGCGCGCGACCGAGATGGGCCGCAAGATCCTCTATGTCCCCGGCATCCAGAGCATGGACGAGATCCAGACGATCGCCGCGCTCGCAATCCTGGGCTATGTCGGGAAGCTATCGGCCACCTACGGCGCCGAGCTGGATGTCCCGAACAGGGATCCTCTGACTTTCGCGGCGGCGCGGGAGACGGTCAAGCACGCGTATCTCGAGGCCGGCCGGCCCGACCTCTTCCGCGAGGAGATCGTCAACTACGTCACCTACGACCAGTTCGCCTTCACGGCCGCCGTGACCGGCCGCATGGTCCGCGAGAGGCCGGCGGCGAACTTCTTCATCGGCTCGTTCTACGCCGAGTCGCTCATCCTCTCCGAGATGGGGCAGACGACCGGCGCCATCCAGATCGCCGGAACGGCCGAGGTCATGCAGCTTCCGTTCTTCGTCGCGACGTGCGACTACACGCTGATCGGCGAGGAACTCTACGCCGCGAGCGCGTACCTGTCGCACGAGCCGGTTCTCCTGGGGAGCATCAAGGGCCAGGACATGATGAAGGCCGTGCTCCTCATCGTCGGGGTCATCGGGGTGGTCCTCGCAACGATGGGCTTCCCGATCGTCTCCGAACTGCTCACGATGCACTGAGGGGAACGATTCGATGCGCAGTCAGCTACCGCTCATCCTGACGTTCGTCGCGGGGGTGATCCCCGTGATCGCTTTGTTCTCGCCGCATCCGGTCATGGTGAGGATCGCGTCGCGGGCCGACCGGTGGCTCGTCATCATGTACGCCTTCGCGATACTCCTCGGCGTGGTCTCCGTCGTCCAGAGCAACACCAAGAAGATCGCGCGCCGGGACAGGGGATGGCCTTACGCCATCGTCCTCCTGGCGGGGCTCACCGTGATGGGCGGTTTCGGAATCCTCGCGAACTTCGGCATCTTCGGCGGCATCACGACGGTCGCCGGCCGGCCCACGCCGTTTCAGTGGTGCTACTCGAACGTCTTCCTTCCGCTTCAGGCGACGATGTTCTCGCTCCTCGCCTTCTACATGGCATCCGCCTCCTTCCGCGCCTTCCGGGCGCGCAATCTGGCGGCGGGGCTGCTCATGATCTCCGCCATCATCGTTATGTTCGGGCGGATTCCGGTCGGGGAGGCTGTGCCGTTCGTTCCGATGATCACAGAGTGGATCATGGACAATCCGAACGCCGCCGCGCAGCGCGGCATCATCATCGGCGCCGCTCTGGGCGCGGCCTCGATGTCCCTGCGCGTGATTCTAGGCATCGAGCGGAGCCACCTCGGGCTCGGCAAGGGGGAGTGAGGCGGTATGAGGCTGGCAGATCGGCTGCTCGCAGTGGATCGCCGCATCATCTACCTGCTCGTGGGGATCGGCACGCTCATTCCGCTGCTCTTCCCGATCGGCTTGCCGGTGACGATCACGCCTCCCGTGCGAAGCGCGTTCGAGAAGATCGAGTCGCTGCCGCCGGGAAGTGTCGTGGTCGTTTCGTTCGACTACGGCCCCTCGACGGCTCCGGAGAACGATCCGCAGGCGGACGCGGTGCTTCGCCACTGCTTCGCGCGGAAGATCCGCGTCGTCGGAATGGCGCTCTACTCGCTCGGCGGACTCTCGGTCGCCGTCGAGGAGATGAACAAGGTGGCCGCCGAGTTCCCGCTCGAGTACGGGGTTGACTACGTGAACCTCGGCTACAAGGACGGCGCGCAGGCGGCCTTACGCCGGATGAACGAGAACTTGCACGAGCTCTTCCCTCGCGACGCGTTCGGCCGGCCCGTCTCGGAGCTGCCGCTCATGCAGGACGTCCGCAGCCTCCGCGAGGTGGATCTCGTAGTGAGCCTCGCCACCGGCATCATCGGGGAGTGGTGGATCAATCTGGTGAACGCGCAGTTCGGAACACCGGTCATCGTGGGCTCGACGGCCATCGGCACGCCGAAATACTACGCCTACCTCAAGGCCCGCCAGGCCGAGGGGCTGCTCGGAGGGCTGAAGGGCGCTTCGGAGTACGAGCGGATGCTGAGCGACCGCTACCCCGTCGTGGCGGAGATCTACCGCTCGCCGACGCTCTACACCGCCACGCAGGGGATGGACATCCAGACGATCGTGCACCTAGTGATCATCGCCCTGGTCGTGCTGGGCAACGTTCTCTATTTCGTGAGCCGCTTCCGGCCGGCTTCGGGGGACCGCCATGCCTAGCATCGGGACCTGGCTGGGCGCGCTCTTGTCGCTCGCGATCCTCTCCTTCCTCTACAAGGACAATCCGCTCTTCCGCTTCGCGGAGAGCCTCTTCGCGGGCGTCGCTCTCGGCTACTACATCGGGAACCAGACGAACCAGACGATCAAGCCGAACCTGGTGCTCGCGCTGACTCGCGACTTCGCCGCGAACTGGGACCTGATCTTCGCCGGCCTGCTCGGGATCGGGTTGTACTTCCGGTACATCAAGAAGCTCGCCTGGCTCGCGCGAGTGCCGCTCGGGATCTATGTCGGCTACTACGTCGGGGTCACCATCACGCAGAAGCTCCACGGCGAGGTGCTCCCGCAGATGAAGGACACGATCCTGCCGCTCTCCGGGCCGGGCCTGGCGCCGCTGTGGAACGGGCTCATGATCGTGGGCGTCTTCTCAGTCCTACTGTACTTCTTCTTCTCGCTCGAGCATCGCGGCGCCGTCGGCGTGGCGTCCCGCGTCGGCATCCTGTTCGTGATGGTCTCCTTCGGCGCCGCCTTCGGCTACACCGTGATGGGTCGCATCTCGCTCCTCATCGGACGGTTCAACTTCCTCGTCAACGACTGGCTCCGACCCTTGCTCGGAGCCGTGTTCTAGGGAGCATCGCGGCCTCGGCGAGAGCCCCGGTGCGCCCATCCCCCTTCAATGCTATAATCGCTCCGCCGTGAGCGTCCCGTCCCATTCATCCCGCGCGAAGCCGCGTCCTGCGTCCGCTCCGAGGGGCGCCTTCCGATCGTTGCAGGGAAGGATCCTCGGAACGACGGTCGCGCTGTTCATCGTCCTCGCCGCGTTCACTCACTTCTTCTTCCAGCGCTACTGGGAGCGGCAGCTCGTCTCGGCAACCGAGTCGCAAGGCGAGGCCGTGGGGCGAGCGATCGAGATCGCGCTCACGACCGCGATGCTCGCCGGGCAGCCGCACGACGCCCACGAGATCCTCGGCCTGGCGCTTTCGTCCGGCCTCCTCGACCGCGTGCGCCTGCTGGCGCTCGACGGCCGGATCATCCACTCCACCGTGCTCGAGGAGGAAGGCGGCTTGGCCCGGTCCGATGAGGAGGGTCGCTTCGCTCCCGAGGCCTTCCCCGGGACGGGCGTCTCCTCGCATGCCGTGCTCGGACGCGGCGGCGGACTCGAAATCCGGTTTCCGATCGTGAACCGTCCCCAGTGCCATCGCTGCCATGACGCCAAGATCGAAGTCAACGGCGTGCTCGAAATGCACTCACGAATGGAATCGCTCACTACGGCGATACGGCAGGCCCGCACGCAGAGTATCTTCGGCGCGGTGCTCTCGGTGGCCGCTCTCACGATGACGCTTTCGATCCTGTTTCGCCGGCACGTGTCTGATCCGATCTCGCGGATCCTGACGACGATGGGCAAGGCGCGACAGGGCGACCTGAGCGCCCGCGTGCCGGAAGCCGACGGAGCGGACGAATTCGGGAGGATCGGCCGCAACCTGAATGAGATGCTCCAGGAACTGGGGGCCGCCCGCGCCGAGGTGGAATCGCTCCACCGCGAGGAGCTTCGGCGCTCCGAGCACCTGGCGACGCTGGGGAGCCTAGCCGCCGCGATGGCGCACGAGATCAAGAACCCGCTCTCCGGCATCCGCGGCGCGATGCAGGTGATCCAGGAGCAGATGCCGCCGGGCGCGGAGCACCGCGAGATCATCCATGAGATCATCCGCCAGGTGGACCGTCTCGACGCGACGGTGAAGGATCTCCTCACCTACGCGCGGCCGCCGCAGCCGCGCAAGACACCCACCGATCTGAACGAGCTTCTGCGAAGCCTCGTTCTCTTCGTGAGCCACGAGAGCGCCGCGGAGAACGTGGCGATGGAGCTGGACCTCGACCCGGCTCTGCCCAGCCTCCCGGTGGATCCCGAGCTTCTCAAGCAGGCGATCCTCAACCTGATGCAGAACGCGCTCCAGGCGATGCCGAAGGGGGGGCGGCTTCGAATGTCCTCGGCGCTTCGCGGGGGCCGGGCGGTCCTCACCGTGAGCGACACGGGCGCAGGCATCGCCGAAGACAACATCGAGAGGATCTGGCAGCCGTTTTTCACGACGCGCCACCGGGGCACGGGCCTCGGGCTCTCCATCGCGCGCAACACGATATCGGCTCATGGCGGCACGATCGCCGTGACGGGCGCCCCGGGAGAGGGGGCCACCTTCACGATCCTGCTGCCGTCGAGCGAGGAAGGAGGGGCCGCGTGAAACGCCCGCGAGTCCTGGTGGTGGACGACGAGAAGCTCCTCCGCTGGTCATGGGCGCAGCGGCTCGAGCGTGAAGGCTACGAGGCCGTCCAGTGCGAGACGGCCTCGGACGGCATCGCCCGTCTCGAAACCGAGGAGTTCAACCTGCTGCTCCTCGACTTCAAGTTGCCCGACATGGACGGCCTCGAGGTCCTGCGTCGGATCTCCCCGAAGGAGCTGGACCTGCCCGTGATCATGATCACGGCCCACTCGACGCTGGAGAACGCGGTCGAGGCGATGAAGCTCGGGGCGAGCGATTTCCTCGCGAAGCCGGTGGATCTGGACGTGCTCCTGCTGGCCGTGAGGCGCACGCTCGAATCCACGGACCTTGCGCGAGAGGTCCATCGCATCCGCGTGGATGAGAAGGAGCGCTTCGGCTTCGGCAACATCGTCGGCCGGAGCCCTTCGATGCTGCAGATCTTCGACCTCATGTCCCGCGTGGCCGCGAGCGGCTCGGCGACGGTGCTCATCCAGGGCGAAAGCGGCACCGGCAAGGACGTCGTGGCGCGCGCCATCCACTACGCGAGCCTCCGCGCCGAGCGTCCGCTGGTCACCGTGACGTGCACCGCGATCCCCGAGCCGCTTCTCGAGAACGAGCTCATGGGACACGAAAAGGGCGCGTTCACCGACGCCAAGACGATGAAGAAGGGGCTCCTGGAGCTGGCCGACGGCGGCACCGTCTTCCTCGATGAGATCGGGGACCTGCCGATGGCGCTCCAGGCGAAGCTGCTCCGCTTCCTGGAGGACAAGAGCTTCAAGCGCGTCGGCGGGACCCGCGACATCACCGTGGATGCGCGCATCATCGCCGCAACGAACAAGGACCTGGCCTCGGCGGTGCGCGAGGGGAGGTTCCGGAGCGACTTCTACTACCGTTTGAACGTCATCTCGCTCCACCTCTCGCCGCTCAGGGAGCGTCGCGAGGACATCCCGCCCCTCGCCGAGCACTTTCTCGAGAAGATGAACCGGGAGTTCAAGAAGGACGTCCGCGGGATCGCGGAGGACGCGATGCGAGTCCTGCTGCAGTACGCGTGGCCGGGCAACGTGCGGGAGCTTCGGAACGTCCTCGAGCGAGCGATCATCCTCGGCCGCGACCAGAGCATTGGGCTGGACGATCTGCCGAGCGACCTGCTCGCCCCGGTGCAGGCGCCCGAGGGGACGCTCTTGCGCCTGCCGCCCGGCGGGCTCGATGTCACGGCGCTCGAGAAGGACCTCCTCGTCCAGGCGCTCCGGCTCACCGGCGGCAATCAGACCGCGGCGGGCCGGCTCCTCGGCCTCAACCGTGACCAGATCCACTACCGCATCGAGAAGTTCCAGATTGACCTCGGTCCCTCTTCCTCGTGATTGCGCCACGAATATGACGGCACTGGCATGCGCGTTGCTGTCCGTTCTGCCCCGCCGGGCCGGCACTCAGTGGGGAGGAGTCTGTGCAGTCGTTGCCGCGTGTCCTGGTCATCGAGGAGAATGACCTTCTTCGGTGGTCGTTGACGCAGTATCTCGCCGCTGAGGGAGAGACGGTTCACGGCATCGGCGAGCTTCGAGAGCTGGCCGCCGCACTTGCTGAACCTGCCGGCGTCATCATCTTCGACCTCGATCTACCCCGCTCCACGCTGCGCGGATGGCTGCGACTGATCCGCGAGGGCGCGCCGCAGGCGGTTCTCATCGCCACGACGGCGGAGGGACGCGAGGAGCAGGAGAAAGACGCCCTTGCCGAGGGCGTCGCGGCCGTCTTGCGCAAGCCGTTCGATCTCGCCTCCATGCGTCAGCTCGTCCGGCAGTGCCGCGATGGACGTCTCGCCGCACGCCAGCAGATCAGCTCCGGATCCTGAAAACTTCCGCGTCCCCCCGGAATAATTCGCGGGCCAATCCCCGCCCGGGGGATCTGCGGCCGCCCGCGCCCGTGGCGTCCGGCGCGCCTTCACGACAACGCACGACACCGCAATATGTTACGGCTGCGATAAAGAGGACTCCCGGATCCGATTCGTGGCATGCCGCTTGCCATCCCGTCCTACGGTTTGAGTTGCGTGCGAGGATCGCGAATCTGTGATGGAGGCAAGACCCGCTGATGCGTCTCGTTTCGGGAACAGCGAAGGTGGTGGCTCTGTGCGGAGCGCTCGTCGCTCCCGTTGAAGCCCTCGAGCCGCCGCCGCAGAGCGCATCGGCCAATTCCTGCGCGTGGGTCATCCAGGGCGTGACTCCGACTCAGCGTTTCCGCGACCCACTGTCGGTCACCTGCGACCCGGCCACCGGTGAAGTCTTCGTCGCCGACACCGGAAACCACGAGATCACGATTTTCGATTCCAACGGCACCCTTCGCTTCCGCTTCCCGCACTTCCTCGAGAATGGGGAGCCGGGGAGCCCACGGTGCGCACTCCAACTCGCCGACGGAAGGCTCCTGATCACCGACGCGCTCTCGACTGCAATCTCCGTCGCAAACGCGCGCGGTGAGGTTATGCAGCGCATCAGCCCGGCCGCGCTTGCCGGCGTCGAGGGTCGGTTATCGCCCGGCTATCTCGCCCGCGACGGTCAGGGTTTCGTGTATGTGACGGTCTCGGGAGCGACATCGGGCGTGCTCATGCTGGATGCATCGCTCGCTTTCGTACGGTTCATCCACGGCCAGGGTCACGCAGATGGAGAGCTCACCTCTCCGACCGGAATCGCCGTCGGCGGTGACGGGCGGGTCATCGTCACGGATCCTGGTGCGACCCTGGCCGTTCTCTCATTCTCTCCCGAGGGGGAGTTTCTCGGCGGTTTCGGCCGCCATGAAAGCGGCCGGGACAATTTCTCCTTCCCCTCGGGGGTTTCATGGATCGACGGGATCATCTGGGTCGCGGACGCAGTGCGCCAGGTGGTCAAGGGCATGGATCCGGGCGGACACCTGGTCACCATGCTCGGCGGCAAAGGCACCGGAGCGGGAGACATGTTGTATCCCGTGTCGGTCGCCACGGATGGGGGGCGTCGGCTCTACGTGCTGGAGCGCGCGGGAGCGCGACTCCAGGCGTTCGATCTGGCGGAGAAGCCGGTTGCGAGCTTCTGACCCCCGGGGAGCGCTCGTTCATGAACCGTTCGCGGAGCAGGCAAAACGCTTTCGCGGGGCTGGGCCACGGGTACGGATCAAAAGTCGGAGTATCGCCAACAGGTCGACTCGTACGTGTTGGTTACCAGTCCAGAGCGAAAGGAGGTGAACTGCGAATGAAGAATTTCATCACTTGCCTCGGCATCGGACTGATCGCTCTTTGGGCGGTGCCGACGCTTGCCGGTGACTACCACACCGGCACGACCCTCATCTGCGCGGATTGCCACGTCATGCACTACAGCCAGACGCACGGCTACAACGCGAACGGCACGGGCATATACGCGGACCTCGGGCAGACGGGACCGTATCATTACCTCCTTCGGAACGAGATCAACGAGCTCTGCCTCAGTTGCCACGACAATCAGGCTTTCGCGCCTGACGTCTTCGAGGCGAACTCGAATTCTTATGTCCGGCAGGCGGGCGGTCTCAACGAGGTGGGCGGCAACAACAACTACCACGAGGCCGACGGGCACACGTTGAACACCACCGACGCGGCTCCGGGCGGCACGTGGGCGAACGCGGACGGGATGAACTGCGTCAACTGCCACCATCAGCACGGTCGCGGGACGACGGCCATCCCGAATCCGTATCGCAATCTGAACCGCGAATCGGGCGGCTTCGATCACGAGGTCGTCTCTTACGCGGCGACGACGAACGACCTGACGAAGGACGTCTTCGAGACTCAGCCGGCCGGTTACACGGTCGACCAGGTTTGGTTCAACGAGCCTCTGACGACGGACTCGCGCATGGCCAACTGGTGCAAGAGCTGTCACACCGACTTCCACGGGGCCAAGGGCGGCCCCGAGGTGGGCGGCGCGACGGGCGAGGAGTGGCTGCGGCACCCGAGCGCTGATGCCAACATCGGCGGGATCGGCGGTGGGCACTCGAGCTTGAGCCGGTACAACGGCCTCACGAACAACGTCAAGGTCATGAGTTCGACGGGTGTGTGGGATCCGGCTCCGTCGGATGTCACTCCGATGTGTCTCTCGTGCCACAAGGGCCACGGGAACCAGAACTCGTTCGGGCTCATTCAGATGATCGGCACGGGCACGGTGGACGAGGAGGGCGACGACGGAACCAGCGTTCGCGCCCTTTGCGGTCAGTGCCACAACCAGGCCCGTTAGTGTGATGCGGACGGTGATCGGCCCAGCGTGGGGTCCTGTCCGGGATCTCATCACACCGTCCAGCGGGGGCGTGGGAAACCATGCCCCCGCCGTTCTTCTCCTCCTCCTCGTCTTCGCGGCGTCTCCGGTGTTCGGGCAGACAACCTCCGGGCGCCACGCCGATCCGGTGACCGGGGTCCGGCGCGTGGAAACGGCCCCCATCGGTGACTGCGCTCAGTGCCACACGGAGCACGGTGCCGAGATCGGAATGATCAACCCGACACAGCTCTTCACCGAGAACACCAACGATCTCTGCTATACAACGCAGTCGCTCGGCGGTTGCCATGCCGACCTTCCCCTCGGGTACCCTGCGCGTGAGTCTGACCGGATGCCCGAAGGGACGCCCCACCCGGGCTACTTCGAGACCAACAGCGCGGGCGCGCGCTTGGCCGGCGTCGAGTACCGCACGCGATGGCCCGGAGCGGCGACGTTCGAGACCTTGGCGATGGCGCCCGGAGGCCACTATTTTTCGCCTCACGCCGGCGATCCCGACATGCCGAGCCAGGACAGCGCAGGTCGAGGCCTTTGCCACTCGTGCCACGACCCGCATGGAACCGAGAATCCGTTCGACATGCTGACGTCGTCCTACCTGAATGGTGGCGGCGCCTCATCGAGCGGCCCGCCCGTGAACTTCCAGCTCTGTTTCGAGTGCCACTCCGCCTGGGGACCCTCAGGCATGGAGCCGGAGAACCGGCTCATCGCCGACTTCTACGATCGAGGCCGTAATCCTGACGGGACCGCCGGGCATCAGATCCGCCGCGACCCCGACATCGCGCTCTCATGGCCGGCCTCGGTGCAGACGGGCGACATGCTCTCCTGCTCCGACTGCCACAACCCGCACGGCTCGCGCGGAAACGACGGCGTGATGCCGAACGCCTTTGCGCTGAGCGACGAGCGGCCCGGCTGGAGTGGCTTGACGGATCCCCTCAACGACCCTGCGCAATCGCGGCGCTTCTGCCTCGGCTGTCACATCGCCGCAGACGGCATGCCCGGTGCCCAGGTCGTCCGCGGCATCGTGATGAATGCGCTCCCGGACGAGGCCGCTCATCTCTCGACCGCAACCGAGTCCTGCCACGAGTGCCACGGAGCGGACTACACGAGCCCGCAGTCGTACAACGTGCATCATCCGGCGCGCGAGCCGGCGGACTGAGGCCCCGGTGGCATCGAAGGGGCCGAAAGGACTGCGAGGCGGCGCCGCGGCGGCGCTCATCCTACTGCTCACCGCCCGCGCCGAGGCCGTCGAGTGGAGCGGTCGCCTGATGCTGACCGCAAGCGGCAGCGAGGTGCAGAACGACCATAGCGGCCAGAACCGGCAGTTCCTCGAGCTGAGCACGCGTGGACCGGTGTTCCTCCGGAATCGCGGGACTCTCTCGATCGCCTTCGAACGCCTGACGCCGCTCGAGGGCGGAGCCGGCGTCATTCGCCCCCTGGGACGCCTCGACCTCGAGGGCGGGTTCTACCGCTTCCAGGTGCGTCACCGACCGAAGCAGCCCGCTTCCCTGGCGCGGAATGAGTCATCGCTTAGTGAGACGCATGTGAATCTGTCTCTCAACCAACCGGGGTTGCCGACGCTGCGTCTCCAGAGTTTCGCAGGCCGCCGCGAAGACGAGGGAGCGCCCGGCCACCGCCTTCTTTCCGAGCAGCGCATAGACCTCACCCATTCGCTGGACTGGGTTCACGGCTCGGCCGGCTATAGACGAGCGCGCAGCGAGGACACCAGCGCGGAGACATCGATCAGGACCGAGCAGCTGAGACTCGACGGCGGGTTCCAGCCCCGGCTGCCGCGGCCGCTGCGTTTGGCGCTCGACGGCGGCGCCTCCCGCGACATGAGCCGCCGTCAGGATGGCCGGCGCGGCGAGAACCGACTCTACAACTACACGTCCCAGGCGGGATACGCGCCTCGCGGCAACCTCGACATCTCCGGACAGCACGCGCTGCGGATCGCGGACAGCCGCGCGAGCACTTCCGGCGACTTCCATCGCAGCGGAGAGCAGAGCCTGCTCGGACGCGTCTTCTGGAGGCCGCTTGCACCCGTCAGCCTGCTCGCGGAGCGCGAGAGCCGTCTGCCGGTCGGAGAAGGCGCACTCTACGAGGCGGCGCGCGCGCAGGCGGTCGTCGAGGGGAACGTGGCGCCGCTCGTCCATCTGCGCGCCCAGTACCTGCGCTCCTTCCACATCGCGGGCGGCGAGGGCGCACCCCGCGATTGGTGGACGCTCGTCGGTGATGCGCGACTCTTCCGAGGAATGGAGTTCCGGAGTGACGTCGGGCTCACGCGGGACGGCGGCTCGGGAGACCAGACGCGCGAGCAGTACGAACTGCGCACGCGCCCGACCAGCTTCGTGCGCTTCGATGCGATCGGCCGCATCGAGCGTCGGGGCCCGGATCTCTCCGCGCTGACCCCCTCGCTCTACCTCGTGCGCGGAGAAGCGCAGTACGTCGCGCCAAGGGGTCCTCGACCGACATTCGTGTGGGAGAATCGGTACGCTCCACGCACGGGCCGCCGGGACCGCTTCCTGACCGGAAACATCGACCTCTTGAGCACCGGGGGGACAACGCTTAGTCTCAACGCGAATCGGGCCACCGGCCTCGGCGGGGGGCTTCCCGCGACGCAGATGCTCAGCGCGGGCGTGCGAGCCTCCTTGCGGCTCCAGGGGGGTGCCGTCGTCTCCGGCGCCTACCATCTGACCCATAGGCGGGGCCTTCCCGAGCAACGCGACTTTTCGGCGGCGCTCGAGTGGCGATTCTGAGAGGGCTGCGGGGATGACGATGAGGACCCTGAAGACGCTGGCAGCGCTTCTCCCGCTTCTTGCGGGCTGCGGCGGTCCGCGCGTCTTTCTCCATCCGGAAGCCGATCTTTCATTCTATGAACGGGTCGGCGTCGTTCCGTTCATCTCCGCAAACGGCGACCAGGCGGTGGCGCTGGCGGCGACCGGGGGATTCGTCACGGAGCTACTCATCGCCGGGGGCTACGACGTGGCCGAACCGGGCGATTTCATGGTCCGCGCGGCACTGGCCGCGGGCGGGGCCGATCTCATGCGGAGCCGTCCGCTAAACTCCGACCAGATCAAGGCGCTCGCCGACAGCACGCTGGTCCAGGCGATCTTCGAGGGGTGGGTGCGCGACTTCGAGATGGTGCGTGTCGGCCAAGGGAGCTACCCGCTCGTCTCGATCGAGGTGCGGATGATCGACGCGGAGACCGGGAAGCTGCTCTGGATGGGAAGCCGCACGCGGCGCGGTGGCCCCGGCATGCCGATCCTCGGTTGGGGGGAGACGCCGACGCTGAGCGAGCTGCTCGCGAAGGTCTGCTCCGATCTCGCGGACAAGGTGCCACGATGAGATGCGTCTCGACGCGACGATCCGCCTGCGCAGCGCTCGCCGCGGCTGCGCTCGCCGCATGCTCCGGCGGCGGGCCAAGGGTCTATCGCGGCGACGCGCCCGTCGCC
>JAGVPR010000189.1 GCA_020052115.1 Candidatus Eiseniibacteriota bacterium | reverse complement strand
CGCGGAAGCAGCGCCGTGCGCAAGAACGTCCCCGGCTCGCCGCGCGCGACCAGCCCGATCACCTGGTTCGGCTCGACCCAGGCGATCGCCGGTCCCCCGAGCACTTCGCTCGCGGCGACCTCGATCCGAAGGAGCGGTCCGCTCATGATTCACAACCTCCGCCGATGGGAGAGGCGATCCCACGGCCGGCCGATTCGAACTCGCGCGCGAGCGTCAGGAACCTGCGCCAGGCCGCGCGCGCCCGCCGGCGCTGCCCGCGCCGCTGATAGGCCAACCCGAGGTGGTAGCACGGCAGCGGATCCCGGGGATTCGCATCGAGCGCCGCCTTCAGCGCTTCGATGGCCGAGTCGAGCTGGCCGAGCGAGAGATGAAGGATGCCCGCGTTGAGATAGATGTCGGAGGATCGCAGCCCCGAACTCAGCGTGCGCCGGTACTCCTCGAGCGCCTGAGCGTCATCCCCGAGCCGCCTGAGTGCGTAGGCCAGCTGGTTTCGCGCCGGCCGGTATCCGGCGTTCAGGCGGATCGCCTGGCGCAGCTCACGCACGGCATCCTCGAACCGATCCTGCGCGCAGTAGAGCAGCCCGAGGTTGTAGTGCACGTCGGGGTAACTCGGCCGGAGCTTGGCGGCCACCTCGAACTGCGCGATCGCCTCCTCGACCTGCCCCTGCAGCGAGTAGTCGAATCCGAGCGCGATCCGCGCGCGCGCATCCTTCGGATCCGTCTCCACGGCCCGCACCAGGAACTCGAGAGCGTCCTCGGCCGCGCCGGAGACCGTCGCCAGATGCGCGAGATTCAGGAAATAGCCGGCCTCGTCCGGATCGTGACGCCGGGCCTCGGAATACGCATCGCGCGCCTCGGCGACCATGCCGTACCGCGCATAGAGATGACCGTAGAACTGCAGAAGCTCCGCCCGGTTGTGGTTCGCCTCGAACCGCGCCCGAAGCGTCTCGACCCCCTCCTGTGAAAGCGGCTCCTCGCCGAAGAGGCGGCATTCGCGATACTCGTCCACGTAGAAAGTCGAGCGATCTCTCGCTCGACGAAACGCCGCCGCCGCGGCCTCGACGCGCCCCAGCTCCATCTCCAGAAGCCCCAGCCTGTGGAGCACCGTCGGCGCCGCATCCTCCTTCGCCGCCTCGCCCCGCAGGCAGTCCGCCGCAAGGTCGTGCTCGCCGCGCGCCGCGTGCCAGGCGGAGACGTCGAGACGGCTCCGGACCTCGAAGGGCTCCTGCTGCACCAGCGCCTCGAACGCCTCCAGAGCCTCGGTCTGACACCCGAGTCCGAGATAGGCGTGTCCCAAGCTCGATCGCGCCGCGCGGTAGCGCGGGTTTCGCTCCAGCGCCTCGAGGAAGCTCGACACGGCCGCACGGACCTGCCCGTTTTCCATCTGGATCAGCCCCAGCAGATTCAGCTGGTCGGCATAGCCCGGATGCGCCGCCAAACGAGCCCGTACGATCCGCTCAGCCTCGCGAGCCACATCGAGGATGAGCTGCACCTTCGGCCGGCTCAGCGCGCGCTCCGCCTGTTTCTGCACGGCTTCTCCTCTCCGACCGGCACGAGCGCGGCCAACACGACATCGCGCACGCCCGCGATCGCTGCGATTTCCTTCTTCAGTTTCCCCCCGAAGGCAGCGCTGCCGCGCTGGCCCTCGACCGCGTCGAAGCGCGGCCGCAGGATCCCCTCGACGTACACGACCCCGTTCGTCGTCCCCAGTCGAAGCTGCGAGAGATCCACCCAGCGCCGCTCCAGAAGCGATCGCACCTCGGCGAGAATCTGCGAATCGAGCCGTTCCATTGATGCCCTCCGAACCGCAGCCGCCAGTTCACGGAATCCACCGTGGGGAAGCGGCAGCAAGTTCGATGCCATGTGAGCAGGCAGGGCTCCTCCCCCTCTTCCACATGGATCGGCCTTGCCGGGCGTGTGCTTGAGGCGCGGGTGCGGCACAACGGAGGCGGCCAGGAACTCGCCGCCCACGACCGAAATTGAGCGGCTTCTAGTGCGAGGGAGGGCCGAGTTCGACCACGCCGCCGGAGGCGATGCGGTCCGACGGGAAGTGCTCGGGACGGAGGTCCGAGCCGATGCGGCAGTTGCGGCCGATGACGATTCCGTCCGGCAGCACGGTCGTCATGCCCACGAGCGTGAGTCCCGATGTGAGGTGCTCGGGGCAGGACTGATTCGGGCGCCGATCCTCGCCGGCGCCGACGTGCGTCCCGCGCCCGACGACGACCTCCTTGTCGAGGATGGCGGCGTCGATCACGGCGCCGGAGCCGATGACGCACTCCTGCATGATGATCGAGTCGCGCACCACGGCCCCCTCCTCCACGCGCACGTGGGGAAAGAGCACCGAGCCGGTCACGGTCCCGGCCACGCGGCAGCCGTTCGCGATGAGGCTGCGGTCCACGCGGGCCACCGCTTCGATGAACGCCGGCGGGGCCTCGTGCGGCACCGTGTGGATCGTCCAGGTCGGATCGTTGAGGTTGAGCCTCGGATTCTCCCGCGTGAGATCGAGGTTCGCCTCGTAGTAGGAGTCGAGCGTGCCGATGTCCTGCCAGTAATCGAGGAAACGGTAGCCGAAGACGCGGCCCCGCGTCAGGAATCGCGGCAGGATGTCGCGGCCGAAGTCGTGCACGCTTCCGGGCGTGTGCGCGTCCTCCTCGAGAAGCTCCAGCAGCGGATCCGCGCGGAAGATGTAGACACCCATCGAGCCCCATTCCGACGATGACTGCTTCGGCTTCTCCTCGAACTGCACGATCTGGTCGTTCGCCCCCAGATGGACCATCCCGAGCTTCGGCGCCTCGCTCGGCGCGACGCGCAGCACGCCGATGGTCGCGTCGGCGCGGTGCTCATTGTGGAACCGCAGCATGTCGCCGTAGAACATCCGGTAGACGTGATCGCCCGAGAGGATGAACACATTTTCCAGATTGCGATCGCGGATCTGATCGCGGTTCTGGTAGACCGCGTCCGCCGTCCCCTTGTACCAGTCGGTCTCGCGCCAGCCGAGATACGGCTGGAGGATCCGCACGCCGCCTCGCTTGCGATCCAGGTCCCAGGGGCGGCCGAATCCGATGTGCTTGTGGAGTGAGAGCGGCCGGTACTGCGTGAGCACGCCGACGTCGTAGATCCCGGAGTTCACGCAGTTGGAGAGCGTGAAGTCTATGATGCGGTACTTGCCGCCGAAGGGCACGGCCGGCTTGGCACGCTGCTCCGAGAGCAGGCACAGCCGGTTTCCGAGGCCGCCGGCCAGGATCATGGCGTAGTCGCTAGACACGCGCCGGGCCCCTCCTGAGCAGCGTCGTTCCGTCGGCCAGTTGCTTGCCCGAAAAGTCGGATTCCTCGACGTCGGTGTCTATCTGGCAGTGTCGGCCCACGATGAGCTTCGCCGGGATGAGGGCGTTCTTTCCGATGATCGTCAGACCCTCCTGGAGCGCGGGAAGCTCCCGGTTCGCAACCAGACCCTCTCCCTCTCCGACGCGCGCCTCCGCTCCGACGTGAACCTCCTTGTCCGCGATCACGCGGTCCATTCGAGCTCCGCGGCCGACGGTCACGCCCGGGAACAGGATCGAATCGCGGACGACGGCTCCGGGCTCCACGGTGACTCCCGGGAACAGGATCGAATCCACGACGGTGCCGGCCACCCGGCACCCGTTGGCAAGCAGGCTGCCCCTCACTTCGGCGCCCGCGGAGAATTGCACGGGCGGCGCCTCCTCGCTCTTCGTGTAGATGATCCAGGAGCGGTCGAAGAGATCGAGGCGGGGCTTGGCCGAGAGCAGCTCGCGATTCGCCCGATAGAGCGCCATGACGTGACCGATGTCCTCCCAGTAGTCGCGGAAGAGATAGGCGTACACACGCCCGGCCGGGAGTTCCGGAATGACGACATCGAGCAGCAGGTTTACGGGGTTGTCGCCGCGCTTCAGGCGATTGACGAGGAACTCGCAGTCGAACGCGTACACGCCCATGAACGCCAGGTGTCCCGAAGCGTCGTCCGGTTTCTCCTGGATCGAGACCGCGCGGCCGTCGGGATCCGCCGTCACGATGCCGAAGCGGCGCCGCTCGGCGGCAGGCACCTGCGTGACGGCCACCGTGACCGCCGCTTCCCGGGAGCGGTGGAACGCGAGCACGCGGGAGTAGTCCATCTTGCAGACGGAGTCGCCCGAGAGAACAAGGATCGTCTTCGCCTGGGATTCCTCGATGACGCTCAGATTCTGGACGAGGGCGTCGGCCGTGCCTGCATACCAGCCTTGGCTGCCACGGCGCACATACGGTTGCAGGAAGAGAACACCCCCCTCGCGACGGTCGAGATCCCAAGGGCGCCCGATCCCGATGTGGTCTATCAGCGAGGCGGGGGCGTACTGCGTCAGCATCCAGGCCGTGGTGACGCCCGAGTTGACGAGGTTGGAGAGGCAGAAATCAATGACGCGGTAGCGGCCGCCGAAAGGCAGGGCCGTCGTCGCCCGGTGCTTGCAGAGGACGCCAAGATCACGGTCGCGACCGCCGGCCAGGATCAGCGCACTGATCTGCTTCAGAACTCTCCTCCCCGCCCTCACCCCACAACGTGGCCGTGCGCCGCCGTTCTAGAACGTCACGGAGCCGGAGATGCGATGCGAGTCGTCGAGCTCGTCATGGCCGACGAAGGCGTAGTCCACTCCAAAGCGTGAGATGCGAAGGCCGGCCCCGGCCGTGAGGTTTTCCGCATCCATGCCCGCGCGCAGCGCCACGGTGCGCTGGAACCAGTATTCGATGCCGGCCCCGACCTCGCCTCCGACACCCCCGGAGGAGAACTGGCTCGCGCTCTCGGCGCCGTCGAACGCCAGATCAACGTCCACTCCCGCGGTGACCACGCCGCGCAGCGCCGGAAACGGCCGCGTGAACTGCACCCCGAAGAGCGCCGTCGGCGAGACGGACTCCCGCGTTCCGGTGTCCCAGGAAATCTGCGTCGTCGTGATGTCGGCCAGGCGGAGCCCGAAGCTCAGATCCGGCCGCGCGAAGTACATCGCCGCCAAATCGGCCCCGATACCGAACGACGAGTTCGTCAAGAGCTCCTGCCGGAGAAGCTTGAGCGTCCCCCCGAGCCAGAGCTTTTCGGAGAGCGCCCGTCCGTACGAGGCGAGAAACGCCATCTCGACGTCGCTGTCGTACCGGAAGTTCGCCGGCTCGATCGGCTCGCCGAGGTCGTAGAGACCGTTGTGCTCACCCGGATCGCCGGTGCCGTCCTGCCCGTCGGGACCGAAGTCGAGATACGCGTCCTCCGTGATCGGGATATCGTCCACGCCGAGCCGGATCAGGCCGAGGCCGATGCCGCTCGGATGCGCGCTCCCGCCGTTGAGGGGCATCGCGAAGGAGCCGAAATCGTAGTTGACGAGGCTGCCGAACTGCTCGGAGTGCATGAGCAGGACCTCCCGGTCCGACAGACCCGCTAGCCCCGCCGGATTCCAGTACACCGCGCTCGCATCGTCCGCGAGCGCGACGAAGGCCCCTCCCATGCCGAGCGGCCGGGCGCCCGCGCCTAGGCGCAAGAACTCGCCGGCGTACTTCTCGGCCCGCCCGGAAGCCGGAAACAGGAGAAACGCGGCCCCGAGAAGGGGCCAGAGTCGAATCGCAGGCCGGTGCGCCATGCGCGAGATCCCTCGCTCCCAGAATGTGTGGAGGCACGAAACGCCCGCGAAACGCCGCGCCGCGGGCCAATTGCGAGACTAGCATCGGGTTCCCCGGCTGTCAAACGGAGGGTCGCCCCCGACTCTCGCTCGACCGCGGCCCTTCGCTCGAAGAGCGGTGCATGTCGGCCACGGGCGAACGTCTCCTTGCGTCGCCGGGACTCAATATGGTATAATTACTTACCTTCAGAAGTCAGTCGTCCCCCATTCGCTCTGCCGCGGCAGCCGGCGGCACGCGCCGCGTGCTTCCGGCAGCCGATGGGCGCGCTTTCCGGCGCTCGGAACCCGACAACTGGTGCAGCGCAAGGAGGAACAATGCGTCATCTGCGGAAGCTGCGCTCCACGGCAATCGTCGTGATTGCTGCCGTCCTCGTCCTCGGCGTGATCTCGGATCGAAGCGTCACGGCTTCGATGAAACCGCGCCCCGCCGGGACCTCGCCGACCTTCGCACCCGTGGCGGCCGCGGATTGGATTTCGGTCGCGGGCCGCGGCGTGGCCGTCCCTGAATTGGCGGCTGAACCGAGCGTCATCAGCCTGAGCAACGGCATCCGCTTCGACACACGCGCGGGCGGGCCCTCATTGCCTGCCGCCCTGAGGCTCGAGGCCGAGGCCGGCCTTCCCGGGTTCTATCTCGTCCAGTTCGCCGGCCCGATCGAAGAGAGCTGGAAGGCCGACATCGAAGCGCTCGGCGGCCGCTTCCATGCCTATATCCCGAACTACGCGTTCGTCGTCCGCCTGCCGGCGGAGGCCAGCGAAACCGTATCGCGGTTGGCGCCGGTCACGTGGATCGGCCCCTATCATCCCGCGTACAAGCTCAGCGCGGCCGAAGAGATGACGCCCGGCCGGACGAACGACATTTACTTGCTGCAGGTCTTCGAAGGCGAATCGAACGACGCCGCCTCGGCCGCCATCGCCGCCGCAGGCGGAACGATCCTCGAGGCCTCGAACGGGCGAAACCACTTCATCCGCTTCCAGGCGTCGAGCGACGCCCTCGCCGGCATCGCTTCCGAGCCGACCATCGCCTGGATCGAGCCGTGGCACCAGATGATGTTCGAGAACAGCAGCGCGCAATGGGTCGTTCAAACCTGGGTGAACGGAAGCCGCCGAATCTGGGACATGGGGATTCACGGCGAGAACCAGATCGTCTCGACCGCGGACTCCGGCATCCGCACGACGCACTACCAGTACAGGGACGCCGCAGTGCCGATCACGGCCTTCGGCGACTACCCCACGCACCGAAAGATCACCGCCTACGTGAAGACGGTCGAGAGCACCTCCATCACCTTCGGCGATGACGCCGGCAACCAGTACCACGGCACCCACACGAACGCCACAGTCGCCGGCGACGACTCTCCGTTCGCGGCCGACGCGCGCGACGGCATGGCGCTCAAGGCGCGGATCTACTTCTGCGACGGCGGCGGCACGGCCGCCGCGGGCGTCTTCGTCCCGATTGACCTGACCGAGCTGTTCATCAAGCCGTACACCGGGAACGCGGCCGGCGCGGCCCGCATCATGTCCAACTCCTGGGGCTCACCCGTCGCGGGCGCCTATGATCTCGAGTCCATGGCGCTCGACCAGTTCGTCTGGGAGCACAAGGACTTCCTGCCGTTCTTCTCTAACGGCAACAACAGCTCCGCGGGCACGGTCGGCAGCCCGGCCACGGCGAAGGACTGCGTCTCCGTCGGCGGCACCGGGAACGGCACGTCGGCCAACACGCTCTACATCTCGACCTCGCGCGGCCCGGCAGATGACGGCCGCTACAAGCCGACGATCTGCGCCCCCGGCAACAACGTCTCGAGCGCCTACGGTACGACTGACACCGGCTACATCGGCTACTCCGGTACCAGCATGGCATCGCCGTGCGCCGCGGGCGCGACCACGCTCATGCGGCAGTACGTCATGGATGGCTGGTACCCAACGGGAACGCAGATCCCGGCCAACGGCTTCACGCCTTCGGCGGCCCTCATGAAGGCGATGGCCGTGAACTCGGCCGACAACGACGTGACGGGACAGACCAACATCCCGAACAACAACATCGGGTGGGGTCGCGTGGACGCCGACAAGGTCCTCTACTTCTCCGGCGACGCAAGGAAGACGGCCCTCGTGGACTTCACGGCCGGACTCCTCACCGGCGACTACGTCGAGTACCAGATCCAGGTCGTGGACAACACGATTCCGCTGAAGGCGGCGGTCGTGTGGAGCGACTATCCGTCCACGCCGACGGCGGCCATCAACCTCGTCAACGACCTGAATCTCCTGGCCACCGATCCGAGCGCCGTCGCCTACAAGGGCAACGTCTACTCCACCGGGCAGTCCACCACGGGCGGGACGGCCGACGTGAAGAACGTCGAGGAATGCGTGCAGCGCAACACCCCGGCGCTCGGCACCTGGACCTTCCGCATCACGGCGGCAAACGTTCCTTACGGTCCTCAGCCGTTCGCGCTCGTCGTGTCGGGAGGTCTCGCGAGCGGCTTCGCCGTCCTCCAGATGGACAAGGTCGCCTACGGGGCCGGCGAGACGGTTCAGATCCGCGTGACCGACGCAGATGCGGCCCTCCCGCTCTCCGTCACCATCAGCTCGACGACCGAGACGACGCCTGAGACCGTGAGCTTGTCCGGCGGCAGCGGGATCTTCACCGGCTCGATTCCCCTCTCGCTCGACAGCCCGGTGACCGACGGCCTGATCCAGGTGAGCGACGGCGACGTCCTTACCGTGTCCTACGTGGATGTCTCCACCATCACCGCGCAGGCGATGGTCAACATCAGCGGCCCGACGATCACCAACGTCCACGCGGGCAGTCCGGCGCAGGACGGGGCCACGGTCACATGGACCACATCGTCCCCCGCGAACTCTCGCGTGTACTACGGAACGACGCCCGCTCTGGGCCAGTCCTCGGCGCTCGATCCGACGCTCGTCGCCTCGCACTCGCTGGTCCTCACCGGGCTCGACATCAACCAGACCTACTTCTTCGATGTCGAGTCGTACGACAATCAGGGTAACGGCGTGCGCGACGATAACGGCGGGGCGCACTACACGTTCACGACCGATCCGCGCAAGGACGTGCTCGTCGTCATCGGTGACGGCACATTCACGAAGAGGGCCTACTACGAGAACGCCCTCAATGCGCGCGGCTGGACCTACAACATCTGGGAAGGCCTGCTCTCCGAACCGCCGCTCCTCGGCGACATGACGAACGGCATGCGCTCCTTCAAGGCGGTCGTCTGGCAGACCGGGCTCGAGCAGTACCCGCAGATCACGGACGTCGCCCGCGACAGCCTCGCGGCCCTGAGCGCCGGGGGCGCCCGCTGGGCGATCTACTCGCACGACGTCGCCTGGGACTTTGGCGACGCGACGAGCCCGGACTACACCGCCGCGCGGAAGGCCTGGCTCGAGAGCGAGCTGAAGGCGATATGGCAGGTGGATCCGGCGGCGATCACCAGCATCATCGGCTACGCCGGTGACCCGATCAGCGCCTCGTACACCGCCGGTGTCCCCTACACCGCATTCCGTGCCGGCGGCGCGGGTGACGAGATCAACCCCAGCTCCGTCGGGGGCACCTCGGTCGTCAGCTGGAAGGACAACGGCACACCGGACGACGTCGCCATCCGCTTCACCAGCACCGGCGCGCTCGGAACTCCGGGCACGGCCGTCTGGGGCGGGCAGGTGACGAAGATCTCCGCGAACTTCTATGAGTGGTCGCAGCTGAACGCCGCCACCACGAACGATGCCACGAGGGCCGACATCCTCGACAAGACCCTCATCTGGCTCCTCGGCCGCGACCATCCGAACGCAACCGTCACGTATCCAAACGGAGGCCAGGTGATCCTGGCCGCCCCGGTCTCGATCAGCTGGACCGAGTCGGCCGACGCCGGCTACAACATCGCCTCGCGCGCCATCTACTACAGCGACAACGCCGGGGAATCGTGGACCCTCATCTCGAGCTCTCCGGGCGTCTCCCCTTACTCCTGGGACATCACCGGCCTGCCGAACGGCAACCGGTATCTCGTCCGCGTCGCGGTCTCCGACGACGGCTCTCCCGTCCTCAGCGGGCGCGACGCTTCAGACGCGGTCTTCACGCTGAACGTGCCGGGCGGCGATGTTTTGGGCCCGGTCGTCGTGGCGGGGAGCATCGCGGCCACGCCGAACCCGATCGTGTCCGGTGACCCCTCATCGCTCCAGGCCACGCTGACCGACCAGAACACGGGGGCCTCGAATGTGACGGAGGCGGAATGGTCCGGCGGCTCCTCCGCGGCTCCTCCGGGCAGCGGAACGGCGATGACGGGGAGTTTCGGATCCGTCACCGTGAACGTCACGGCTGCCCTGCCCGCCTACACCTTCAGCGCGGGGCAGGAAACGCTCTGGGTCCGCGGGCGGGATGCGGCCGGTGTCTGGGGCAGCGCGACCCGCTTCATCGTCAAGGTGAACGGCGCGCTCGTCGGTGTCGAAGGCGGTCTGCCGGCCGTATTCGCTCTCGCGCAGAACGCCCCGAACCCGTTCAACCCGGTGACCATGATCCGCTTCGCGCTCCCGGCGCCGGCCGATGTCCGGCTCGATGTCTTCGACGTCACGGGCCGAGTCGTCAGGACGTTGATCGCCGGGCGCCGTGCGGCCGGCGTGCATGCGGCGACATGGGATGGTCGCGACGACCGAGGCTCTCACTCGGCGAGCGGCATCTACTTCTACCGTCTCGTCACACCGGAGAACACGGCGGTCCGGAAGATGGCAATGCTCAAGTAGGACATCCCCCATCGGGATCCGCCACGAAGGGCCGGGCGTGTCGCCCGGCCCTTCACCGTTCATGCGGGGCGAATCATCAGAGAGCGGACGCCGGACGCGGGGCCGGCGCATCTACGGCACCGCATGGGCCTTGCCCTGCACTCCGCGGAGCGCCACACTCGTCCGGACTCTGGCCATGGAGGTCCAAGACATGCCCGTATTCGAAGACGCCGTTGTTCGAGCCCGCCAACGCCGGCTTGCCGAGGCCCTCGGCCCGGATTCACCACTCGTCCTCATCGGAGCCGGCGACCCGATCGGGAAACCCGGCGGCCTGGATCAGACATACCCCTTCATTCCACATCCCGAGTACTACTGGCTCTCGGGCGCGCGGCGTTCCGGCGGCGTCATGGCTTACGAGCCGGCGAGAGGCTGGACTCACTTCGTGAGGCCCGCCGACGCCGTGGAGCGTCTGTGGGAGGGGGAGCCCGAGGTGCCGGAAGGCGAAGACGTCGCGAAGCTGCCGGACCGGCTTCGCGCCCGCTCGGCGGGACGCGTGG
>JAGVPR010000226.1 GCA_020052115.1 Candidatus Eiseniibacteriota bacterium | reverse complement strand
GACGGCGATGCGGTCCGGCGCCGGCTCGCGCGGATCGAGCAGGCCGCGCGCTCGGACGAGAACCTCATGCCCCCCATTCTCGAAGCCGTGCGCGCGTACGCCACGATCGGCGAGATCTGCGATGCGATGCGCTCCGTGTTCGGACTCCACAAGCCGGAGGGCGCGCTGTGATCGTGCGCGTGGACCATGTAGGCGTCGCTGTCGCCCGGCTCGATGAGGCGCTCCGCCTCTACCGCGACGTGCTCGGCTTCATCCTCGAGGGGCGCGAGGTGCTGGAGGATCTACACCTCGAGGTCGCATTCCTCTCGGCAGGCGGCACGCCGTTCGAGCTGCTGCAACCGCTGCTCGGCGAGCGCGTGATCTCCCGGTACATCGAGAAGCGCGGCGCGGGAATGCACCACGTCTGCTTCGAGGTGGCGGACATCGAGAAGGCGCTCGAAACCTGCCGGGCGAACGGCCTGGAACCGGTGGATCCGACTCCGCGTCCAGGCGGCCGCGGCCGTCTCGTCGCCTTTCTCCACCCGCGGGGCACCGGCGGCGTCCTCATCGAGTTGTCGCAGCGAGCAGGGAGCTAGCGGCGCCCGCCGAGGGATCACCTGAGGGCTTCGCCCTCTCCTGGGAAACTCCAATCCCTGGGGAAGGTCGCCTCGGAAGACGGACCGGCCCCCATCTCCTCTCATTTGACCGGACGCTGGCCGGACGGCTACGATCCCCCTGTCGCCGGAACCTCCTCCCAGGGGCCGCACGCAAGAGGCTGTCTTGATCTCCGGTTTCCAGCAACCACTCAGAGGAGCCGCATGAAGACGAAGAACATTCACTACGTATGGCCGGCGGCGGGTGCGCTCGGCCTGGCTTTCGCGGTCGCCACTCAAGCCCAGGACGTCCCGAAGCTCCGGCAGCGATCCGACATCGAGACGAGCTACAAGTGGCGCCTGGAGGACATCTACGCCTCCGACAAGGCCTGGGAGGCCGACGTGGCAAGGCTCGAGGCCCTCCTGCCCCGCATGACGGAGTGCCGCGGCACGCTCGATGACTCCGCCGGGAAGCTGCTCGAAGCGCTTCGCGCCCGCGACGAGGTCGGCGAACTCACGGACAAGCTCCTGGTCTACGCTTTCATGCGGCGCGATGAGGACACGCGGTCTTCCGTCTACCAGGCCATGGGCGAGCGCATGCAGAGGCTCACCACGCAGGTCGGCGAAGCGGTCGCCTTCATGAACCCGGAGATCCTCGAGATCGCGGACGAGACGCTGGATCGCTTTCTCGGTGGAGAACCGGCGCTCGCCCTCTACCGCCACGCCCTCGACGACATCCGCCGCCGCCGCGAGCACACGCTCGACACGGAGAAGGAAGAGCTGCTGGCGATGGCGGGAGAGCTCGTGCGCGCGCCGTCGAACGTCTACACGCTCTTCAACAACGCCGACATCAAGTACGGGACGATGAAGGACGATACGGGGGCGGACGTCGAGCTGACAAAAGGCCTGTTCGCCCGCTTCCTGGAATCGCCTGACCGCCGCGTGCGGCGCGAGGCGTTCGAGAAGATGAACGGCGCGTACGCCGCGCTCAACAACACGCTCGGCGCGCTCATGGGCGCGAACATCAAGAAGGACATCTTCCTCTATCGCGCGCGGCGCTACGGCTCATCGCTCGAGGCGAGCCTCGATCGCGATCGCATCCCGGTGTCGGTCTACACGAACCTGGTCGAGGCCGTGAACTCGAACCTCGATCCCCTGCACCGCTACGCCGCGCTCCGGAAGCGGATACTCGGCGTGGATACGCTTCGCGTGTACGACCTCTTCGCTCCGCTGGTGCCGGAGGAGAAGGTGGATTTGCCCTACGACCAGGCCGTGAAAACGGTCACCGAGGGACTTGCGCCGCTCGGCGAGGAGTATCTCCGGCCGTTCCGGGACGGGCTGACCGCCGGGTGGATTGACGTCTTCGAGACCGAAGGCAAGCGCGCCGGGGCGTATTCGTGGGGCTCGTACTCGACGCATCCGTACGTGCTGCTCAACCACAACAACACCCTCACGGACCAGTTCACGATCGCGCACGAGATGGGCCACGCGATGCATACCTACTTCACGCGCGAAGGCCAGCCGTACGTCTACAGCGACTACTCGACGTTCGTGGCCGAGGTCGCATCCACGACGAACGAGGCGCTCTTGATCAAGCATCTTCTCAAGGAGGAGATGCCGAAGTCGCGCCGAATGTACTTGATCAACTACTACCTCGAACAAATCCGCGGCACGTTCTATACGCAGGTGCTGTTCGCGGAGTTCGAGCTGCGGGCGCACGAGGCGGCCGAGAAGGGCGAGCCGGTGACCGGCGACGCGCTCAACACCCTCTACCGCGACATCTATCAGAAGTACTACGGGCCCGTGCTCGTCATTGACAAGGTCGGAGAGGTCGCCTGGAGCCGCGTGCCGCACTTCTACAACAGCTACTACGTCTTCCAGTACGCGACGAGCTACGCGGCGGCCACCTCGATGGCGCGGCGCATCGCCGACGGCGGCGCCCCCGCGGCCAAGGGCTACATCGAATTCTTGAAGTCGGGGGGCAGCGAGTACCCGGTCGAGCTTCTGCAGCGCTCGGGCGTGGATCTCGCATCCCCGAAGCCGGTCGAGGACACGATCGCTCTGTTCGCGAGCCTCGTGGACGAGATGGAGAAGCTCGCCGCCGAGCGGTGATCGAACGGGGCGGGAGCGAGCGCTCCCGCCCCGCTTCACCTTGGGAGATGGTCGCGCGTGCCGGCCAAGGGGCGCTTCTTTGCCCGCATGGCGACCCTCTCGAGCTCTCGTGCGCCGATCGGTTCGGCGATCTCGCCGCTCTTGATAGCCGCCTCGATCTCGCGCCATGCGGCCGGATCGCTGACGCCGAAGACCCCTACATCTCCGTAGATGAGCACTCCCGGATCACTTCTCGACAACTCTCCCCTGAGCCATTCCACCCTGTAACGCGCATCGTACCGGCTGATCACCGGAGGTGGCTCGCGGGGAGCCCAGGTGATCGAGGCAGGGCGCGCGTACACCCAACCCTTCCCGATCAAATACACGCTCAGACCTCCGCCAGGTCCGAATCGCGGAGCCATCGGAGAGGCTCGATCGGCGATCGCAATTGCGGTATCGATGTGTGCGGCCGCCGTGCGCGCCGCGGCCTCGTAGTCGTTGCGTGCCAGTTCCCGGCGAAAGACCGCGGTGACCGTATCCACATTGGCGCGAGAGCGACGCTCATAGGCCGCAACGGCGTCTCGAAGCGGCGCGCCCCCCTCCACCGATGCACGCACGAGGGGGACCCTGGCCAGCATGGTCGAATCCGCGGGCGCCCGCACGATGGCCGGCACGTGCGCCTCGCGCCGGGGTTGCGCGGACTCGGGCAGCCACGCCTCGCCGTCCAGGTACAGGATCCCGCCACGGTAGACCGCTTCGCGCCTTCCCGAGAGGAGCTTCTCTCCGAGGAACACGAACACATGGCGTGTCAAGGGATCGAGATCGGTCGCGTCCCCGAAATCCAGGAAGCCGAGTGATTCTGGATGGCCGTCGCCGGTGTCCACCGGGGCGGAGGACTCGACGACGATGGGGTTGGCAGCAGCTGCAATTGGATACAGCCCGAATGCGACGGTGAGGAGGAGAGCGCCGTGGGCGTTCATGGCCGAACCTCCTGCTGAAGACCCCATGGAGAACAACCCCGGCGATCAGATTCTAGCACGATCGTGCACGAGGCACGGACACTCGCGGCCTACTTCCGCCTCAGCACCGCCCGCACCGGGCTCGCGTCCATCCCCTCGAGCCGAAGGGGCGGCGCGATCAGTTCGTACCTGCCCGGCTCGACCCGCGAGAGGTCGAGACCTTCGAGGATCGCCACGCCTCCCCGAAGAAGCGCCTTGTGCGCGTCCAGCGTCTTCGACGTGAACGCATCCACCGAGGGCGTGTCCATCCCCACGAGCCGCACGCCGGCCGCGGCCATCTGAATCGCGGCCTCGGCAGTCAGGTGGAAGAACCTCTCCGGGAACCGCTCTGGATCAACCCTGTCGCGCGACCGGAAGAGCGCGCGCGGAGCATCCCTCCACGCGAGCCGTTCGAGAAGCGCCATCGTGAGCCGCTCCTCCCCGCGCACGTCCAGGACGACGCACTCCCCGATGTAGCTCTCCATCGGGACCGCATCTATCCGCGCCCCGTCCTCGAGAAAGTGGTACGGCGCATCCGCGTGCGCCCCGGTGTGGGCGCTCATGGAGAGAGCGCCCGCGTTACAGGAGTCGCCGTCTCGAAGACGCATCGTCCAGATGGACTCGAACGGACGATCGCCCGGCCAGACGGCGATCCGCGGCGAAAGCGGCGGCGAGATGTCAATGATCCGGTCCGCGCCCGCCGTCCCTCCGGCCGTGTCCGCCATCATCCCCTCACGAGTCGCGACGGGGAAACTCCCCGCGAAGCGCCGCCTGCACGATCTCGACCGCGTCCGGCGGGAAACCGTCGGCGCGCACCAGCCAGTCGAGATAGCTCCGCTCCGAGGATGCGACATCGCTCAGCCGCCGTCCCTGGTTCTTGCCGAAGGAGAAACAGGCCTCCTGCTCCACCCACACGAACTTCCCCATGAGATCCACTCGGTCGGCGGCGCGAGGGTGGCTCCAGGCGTGGAGCCCCGCTGCGTCCCTGGGCAGATCGTCGTACCGCGCGAGCTGCGCATCGAGGATCTCGACGCACGCCTCCGCATCCGCCTGCGCCGAGTGGGCTCCGGCAAGATCGCGGCCGCAGTAGAAACGGTAGGCCGCCGCCAGGTGCCGTGGCTCTTTGCGATGGAAGATGGACGACGCGTCGAGGATCGCGCGTCCCTCGATGCGGAGCGCCAGGCCGGCGCGAACGAACTCCGCCTGGAGAAGCGGCAAATCGTATCGCTCGACATTGAACCCCGCAAAATCGCACCCCGAAAGGAGATCGAGCACTTCGGCCGCGACTTCCTTGAAGCGCGGCTCCCCCGCCACATCCTCGTCACGGATTCCGTGGATGCGCGAGACCTCCGGCGGGATCGGAACGCCTGGGTTCACGCGGCGCGCATACACCTCGCGCCGCCCGTCGGGGTGGACCTTCACGATCGCGATCTCGACGATCCGGTCCTTCTGCGGATAGAGGCCTGTCGTCTCGAGATCGAACACCGCGAGCGGCCGCTCGAGTCGAAGCTGGGCGAGCGGAGCCTCCCCGGCCGGCGCTCCGCGGGGAAGACCGGATTCGCCGTCCGCCGCGACCGCCATCGAACGCCTGCGCGCGCCCCGTACGCGGGATGCCTGCACCATCGCGACCCCTCCCAGGATCACCGCCGCCGCCAGGCCCACCTGGAGGTTCAGCGGCTCCGACAGCACGATCGCGCCCAGAACGACGGCGACGACCGGGTTCACATACGCGTAGGTCGCCGCCTTCGCCGGCGGCACCGCGCGCAGCAGATAGACGTAGGCGCTGTATCCGAGAAGCGATCCTAGCACCGCGAGGTAGAGAATCGAAACCACGGCCCGTTCGGTGAGATGGAAACGCGCCGCCTCGCCGGTCGCGAGCCCTACAGCCGCCAGGAGCAGACCGCCGGTGAGACCCTGGATGCCCGCGGCGACGAAGAAGTCGCAGTTGACCGGCCGCCGCTTCGCGAGCACCGATCCAGATGACCAGGATAGCGAGGCGACGAGGAGCGCGAGCACGCCCTTCGGCTCGATCTGAACGCCGTGACCGCCGCTCAGACCCGGGACGACGAGCAAGGCGACCCCCGCGAGCCCGATGAAGAGTCCGGTCCAGCCGACCGGCCCGAGGCGGTCGCCGCGCGGGAGGAGTGAATCGATCGCCGCCACGAACAGCGGCACGGTCGCCACGATCAGTGCGGCGAAACCCGAGGGCACCCACTGCTCGGACCAGACCACGAGACCGTTCGCCACGAAGAGAAGCAGGGACCCCACGGCCGCCTGCGTGGCCCACTCCCCTGCGGTGGCCGGGAAGCGCCGCCGCGCGATTGCCGCGAGAGTCAGGGCGATGCCGCCGGCGATCAGGAAGCGCGACGACGCGAAGAGCGCCGGCGGAAGGTCCCGGACCCCGATGCGGATCACGAGGTAGGTCGAACCCCAGACGATGAAGACGGTGAGGTACGCGAGCAGGATTCTCACCCGCTGAGACTTCACGACGCGGCGCTCCTAGCCCACATGAGGGGCGGCGGCGATGACCCCCTTGTCCGCTTCGGCCTTGTACTGCTCGAAGTTCTCGAGAAACCGCTTCGCGAGCTCGTGCGCCTTGAGATCGTAGGCCGCGGGGTCCGCCCACGTGCTCCGTGGATGCAGAACCTCGGGCGGCACGCCGGGGCAGTCGGCGGGAATGCCGAAGCCGAAGATGGGATCCGGCGCGAAGTCCTGACGGTCGAGCCACCCCTCGAGGGCGGCGCGCACGAGCGCGCGCGTGTGCGCGATGCTCATCCGCCGGCCGACGCCGTACGTCCCGCCGGTCCACCCGGTGTTCACGAGAAAGACGCGCGCCTGGTACCGCGCGATCCGCTCCCCCAGCATCCGCGCATAGACCGACGGATGCCGCGGCAGAAACGGCGCCCCGAAACAGGCGGAGAAGGTCGCCTGCGGCTCCGTCACGCCCGCTTCGGTGCCCGCGAGCTTCGCCGTGTAGCCGGAAAGAAAATGGAACATCGCCTGCTCGGGCGTCAGCCGGGCGATCGGGGGCAGGACGCCGAACGCATCGGCCGCGAGGAACATGATCGTATGCGGATGACCGGCGCGGCCCGAGGCCACCGCGTTCTGGATGAAATCCAGCGGGTAGGTGGCGCGGGTGTTCTCAGTGACCGACCCGTCGTCGTAGTCCGGCTCGCGGCTCCCTTCGCTCGCGACCACGTTCTCGAGGACCGAGCCGAAGCGAACGGCGTTCCAGATCTGGGGCTCGGCCTCGCTCGAGAGCCGGATGCACTTCGCGTAGCAGCCCCCCTCGAAGTTGAAAACGCCGTCGTCGGACCAGCCGTGCTCGTCGTCGCCAACAAGGCGGCGCCCGGGATCGGCCGAAAGCGTCGTCTTGCCGGTGCCTGAAAGCCCGAAGAAGAGCGCGGTGTCGCCGCCCGGTCCGACGTTCGTCGAGCAGTGCATCGGGAAGACGCCCTCGTGCGGCAGCAGGTAGTTGAGCACCGAGAAGATGGACTTCTTGATCTCTCCCGCGTAATGCGTCCCCCCGATCAGCACGAGGCGCCGCTCGAACGAGAGGGCGATGAACACGTCGGAGCGCGTGCCGTCGCGCTTCGGATCGGCGCGATACTCGCAGGCGTCTATCACCGTGAAGCGGGGCTCGTGATGCTGCAGCTCCTCCGGCGTGGGGCGAAGAAAGAGCGTGCGGGCGAAGAGCGCGTGCCAGGCCTTTTCCGCGATGACCCTCACGGGCAGCTTGTGCTGCGGGTGCGCCCCCGCGAATCCGTCGAACACGTAGATATCGCGCGTCGCCAGGTGAGCGCGCACCTTCACGAGCAGAGCCTCGAATGCCTCCGGGGCGATCGGCCGGTTCACCTTCCCCCACCAGATGTCGCGCTTCGTGGACGGCTCCTCGACGACGAACCGGTCATCGGGCGAGCGGCCCGTGCGCGGCCCCGTCTTGACGACGAGGGCGCCATTCGAAGCGAGAACCCCCTCTCCGCGGCGAAGCGCATGCTCGACAAGGACCGCCGAGGAGAGGTTCATGTGGGTCTGGCCCTTGGTGGTGACGCCGACGGCCTCCAGGCCGGTCCGGATTCCCATGCGAGGATCCCCCAGGAGCGGTTCGGCCCGGCCCTTCGAGGCGGGCGGGCGGTTTCGGACGACGGCGGCGGTCCGCCGGGGTTCGGGTAGCCAGCTTATCACACGGACAGCGAAGGGCTTGAAATGGGCCGGCGCGGCCGGTAGCGTCTTGAGGTGGAAGATCCGGAGCGCGGAGGCCGTGTGGACCGGGTCGCCGGAGGAGGGAATGATGAGCGTCTCTCGCATCGCCGTCGTCGTCCTCGTGGCCGCGGGGCTCCTGGCCCTCGGCGGCTGCACCAAGAAAACCGTCACGCGCATTGATACCGACACCACGACCGATCTCTCGGGGCGCTGGAACGACACGGACAGCCGCCAAGTCTCCGAGGAGATGATCCGCGACTGCCTCAACCACCCGTGGATCAGCCAGCACATGACCTCCGCCGGCGGCAAGCGACCGGCCGTCATCGTGGGCGTCGTGCGGAACAAGACGACCGAGCACATCCCGGTCGGGACCTTCATCAATGACCTCGAGCGCGCGTTCATCAACGTCGGCTCGGTCGAGGTCGTGGCGGGCGCCATCGAGAGAAGCGACGTCCGCGATGAGCGCGGCGAGCAACAGCGGTTCGCATCGGAGGAGACGGCCAAGGAGTTCGGACGGGAGCACGGCGCAGACTACATGCTCTCCGGCGAGATGAACTCGATCACCGATTCGGAGGGCGGCGAGAAGGTCCTCTTCTACCAAGTGGACCTCACGCTCATCAACATCGAGACGAACACGAAGGTTTGGCTCGGCCAGAAGAAGATCAAGAAGTTCGTCGGACAGGGACGCTACAAGCCCTGACCGCCGCGGATGCCTGACCTCAAACCCGGACGCCTGCGGGCGCGCGTGCCGGCCGCCTTCCTGGCGGTCGCGTGCCTCATCGCGGCCGGCTGCGCGACGCACGCTCAGCAGCGGGCCCGTGTCGAGGACGCGCTCGTGCGCGGCGATTACGCGGCGGCCATCGAGGAGCTGGACGAGCACAAAGACCCGGGGAACGTGCTCTACCTCCTCGACCGCGGGCTCCTTCTGCACTACGCCCGCCGCTACGCCGAGAGCAACGAGGCGTTCGAGGCGGCCGAGATCCGCATCGAGGATCTCTACACCCGAAGCCTCTCGAAGGAGGCGGCGGCGCTCCTCACCTCCGACACGGTGATCCCGTACGACGGGGCACCCTTCGAACGCGCTCTCATCCACTACTACCGCACGATGAACTACCTGTACTCGGACGATCTCGACGAGGCCCTCGTCGAGTGCCGAAAGGCGAACCTCTTTCTGGCTGCTCTGGCCGACAGGACCGAGGGGAAGAGCACGGCCTACCAGGACGATGCGTTCCTCCAGTACTTGACCGCGCTCCTCTACGAGGACGCCGGCGACTGGGACGATGCCTGGGTCTCGATGCGCCAGGCCGAGCAGGCGTACGCGCGCTATTCGGAGCGCTTCGGCGTCGCCGCCCCTGCGTCGCTCGGCGTGGATCTCGTACAACTCGCCCGCGGCTTGGGCTACCGCGACGAGTATGAGAGCTGCCGTGCGCGCTATCCGGACGCCGCGGACACATCGGCCGCGGACGCCGGCGAGTTGATCCTCTTCTTCGAGAACGGGCTGGCACCGATCAAGCGGCAGATCGATATCGCGATCCCGATCCTCAAGGGCGAGACGAACGAGTATCGCGACCGGCATGACGAGTTCGGCGTGCTCCTGGCCGGCCGCTATCCGCGATACGACTACGAGGAAGCCAAACTCGACTACCTCCTGCGCGTTGCCGTGCCGAAGCTCCAGCCCAGGCCGCCGGCGGTGCGCACCGCAGAGGTCTCCGTGGGCGGCGCCTCCGCCAGGACCGTCGTCGTCGAAGACGTCGCCGCGCTCTCCGAGACGGCGCTCGGGGAGGCGATGCCGAAGATCCTCCTGAAGACGGTCCTCCGCGGTCTCACGAAGTACCTGGCCACGCGCGGCGCCAAGAAGGAAGGCGGAGAGGTCGCCGGGATTCTCATGAACATCTTCACGGCGGCCACCGAGCGCGCCGATACGCGAGGCTGGATCACTCTCCCGAACGACATCCAGATGGCGCGCGTCTCGGTGCCGCCGGGAGAGTACCAGGTGACGCTTCGGTTCCTCGACGCGGGCGGTCGCGCGATCGCGAGCCAGGACGCGGGGACGGTCAGAATCGAGAAGGGGAAGAGGAAGTACGTTTCGTGGCGGGCCTACGAGTAGGACGCCGCGAGCCTCGAGATACCGGCGAGGCCGATACCCGAGGCGCCGCCCGGCTCGTGTGCGCGAATCGCCGCCGGCTCTTGCGACTACTGGTACCGCTGCCAGAGCTCGCCCCATTCGGTCCGGAGCATGGGGCGGATGCGCCGGCGCCCGACGAGGTTGTACCAGTAGGCGTCGTGGTAGAGCTTCGAGGCCATGTACGACCACGGCACGATCGGGCTGCGGAGGAGGAGGTTCTCGAATGGCTTGAGGATCCCGTGGTAAATGGCCTTTTGGCCGCGACTTGCAAGAGTGTTCTCCGCGCCGTGGAATCCGAAGTTCACTCCCGAGATGTCCTCCCCGACGATGTCGAGTTCGCGGACATCGCCCACGCCGAGCCCCGCCTCGTGGGCGAGCCGGATGAACGGGAGCGAGAGCGGATCGAACCCCATCATCTTCGCCTGAACCGCGTCGCAGGCCACGCAATCCGCTCCGGCCAGGAGGAAGTTCTTCACGTGCGGCCGCATGGCGCGCGGCCCGGGACCGTCGCCGCAGAACGTGCCGTCCGTGACGGTGAAGATGCCGGTGTGGATCTCCTTCTGGATCGCCAGCAGATCCACGAGCGTCTCGTGGATCACGGAGTGCGTCCAGTGGCGCTTGAAGTGCAGCAGTCCTCCGAACGCGTTCTTCATGGACCCGGTGATCGTCGTGAAGACGTGGGTCTTCATTGTCGGCAGGTGGATGACGCTCTCGCCGATGAGCGATTTCGGGATCTTGATGCCGTCGGGGTAGACCTTGTCGAGCACGAGCATCTTCGTCTTCGGCTCGTACTGGATCCACTCCGCGCCTTCGTCGTTCAGGTAGATCGTGCGGATGCCGTACTTCGCCAGGAGCGGTTTGAGCTTATTGTTCACCTCGCCCACGCGCGTGTCCACGACGACCGTGGAGTTCTGCGCGCAGTTCATCCGTTTGACGTCGTAGCCGTCGGCGAAGAGCCGGCGGATCACACCCTCGAGCTGCCAGGGGGTCGTCGAGCAGCCCGGATACCACTTGTGCCAGGTGATGTTCACTTTTAGAGAGAGATCGCGATCCTTGGGCAGGTGCTCCTGGTAGCCGGCCAGCTCCATCACGCGGCCGACGTCCTCGAGCACCGTCTCCGGCCGCGTACGGATCACGGCGACCCGCGGCCTTCTTCCCGAGCCGGCGCTCGGCTGGACCTTCTCCCTCGGTAACGTATCTAGCGGGTTCAACAGACGACCCCCTCTTCTTCCTTGGACGGGCGCCGCGGGCCTCAGTCCTTGAGCAAGCTTCGCGCGATGACGATCCGCTGGATCTCCGAGGTCCCCTCATAGAGCGAGGTGACCCGGGCGTCACGATAATACCTCTCCACGGGATAGTCGCGGATGTAGCCGTATCCGCCGTGGATCTGGACCGCCCGGTCGCAGACGAAGGACGCTTTCTCGGAGGCGTAGAGCTTCGCCATCGAGGCTTCCCTCGTGCACGGCAGCCCCCGGTCCTTCATCCACGCCGCACGCATCATGAGGAGCCTCGCCCCCTCGATCGCCGTCGCCATGTCGGCGATCATCCACTGGACCGCCTGGAAGTTCCCGATCGGCCCGCCGAATTGCTCGCGCGTCATCGCATAGCGCCGCGCCTCCTCGAACGCCGCCCGCGCGATTCCGACGGCCTGCGCCGCCACGCCGATCCGCCCCCCGTCGAGGAGCGACATCGCGAGCCTGAAGCCCTCGCCCTCCCGGCCCAGGATCTGCGTCCGCGGAACACGACACCCTTCGAGAACCAGCTCGACGGTGTCCGAGCCGCGCAACCCCATCTTCAGTTCCTTCGTCCCGACGCGAAGCCCCGGCGTGGACTTCTCGACGACGAACGCCGAGATGCCGCGATGCCCCTCGCCGCCCGTCCGGGCGAAGACGATGACGAGCCCCGAAGCCTCCCCGTTCGTGACGAAGACCTTCGTGCCGTCGAGAACGAAGGAATCGCCCTCGGCGCGGGCCGTCGTTCGGATCGAGGCGGCATCGGAACCCGAATCCGGCTCCGTGAGCGCGAAGGCGGCGATGTCGCCGGCCGCCATGCGCGGCAGGAGATGCTTCTTCTGCTCCTCGCTCCCGAACTGCGCGACCGCCAAGCACCCGACCGAGTTGTGCACCGCGATCGAGATCGATAGCGCCGCGCAGGCGCGGGCCAGCTCCTCGATCACGGCGCAGTAGGCGACGGCATCGAGGCCGAGCCCGCCGTGCTCCGGCGGGGCAAGGAGGCCCCAGATTCCGAGTCCGGCCATCTTCTGCCGGAGCCCGGCCGGTATCGTCTCCGTCTCGTCAATCTGCCGCGCGATCGGGAGGATCTCCTCCCGGCAGAACTCGCGCACGGCGTCTCGCAGCGCGCGCTGGTCATCCGTCAGATCGAACCTCAAGTCCCCTCCTCCGCACCCGTCCCCGCGCGCGTCACTCCTTCAACAAACCCTGCGCGATGACCAGCCGCTGGACCTCCGACGTTCCCTCGTAGATCTCCGTGATCTTCGCATCCCGGTAGTGCCTCTCCGCCGGGAAGTCGGCGAGATACCCGTAGCCGCCGTGGACCTGCACGGCGTCCTTCACAGCGCGCATCGCGACCTCGGAAGCGAAGAGTTTCGCCATGGCGGCTTCGGTCGTGTAGCGCTGGCCGGCGTCTTTCGTCGCGGCGGCCCTCAGCGTCAGGAGCCTCGCCGCGTCGATTTCGGTCGCCATGTTGGCGAGCATCCACTGTATCGCCTGGAACTGCCCGATCGGCTGGCCGAAGGCCTGCCGCTCCTTCGCGTAGCGGATCGACTCCTCCATCGCGGCTCGCGCGATCCCGATCGCCTGCGCCGCCACGCCGATCCGCCCCCCGTCCAGCGTGGACATGGCCACCCGGAAGCCGCCGCCCTCGCCGCCGAGCATGTTCGCGACCGGCACGCGGCAGTCGGTCAGGACGATCTCGACAGTACTCGAAGCGCGGATGCCGAGCGTCTTCTCGCGCTTGCCGACCGCGAAACCCGGCGTCGTCTTCTCGACGATGAACGCCGTGATCCCCTTCACCCTCTTCGCCGTGTCGGTCATCGCGAAGACGACGAAGATGTCGGCGAAGCCTCCGTTCGTGATGAAGTTCTTCGTTCCGTTCAGCACGTAGGCGTCGCCGTCGCGGACGGCCACCGTCTTCTGGTTCGCGGCATCGGAGCCCGTGCCGGGCTCGCTCAAGGCGTAGGCGCCGAGCCACTCCCCCTTCGTCAGCTTCGGAAGGTACCGCTGCTTCTGGTCCTCGCTCCCGTAGGTCTCGATCGGAAAGCAAACGAGCGAGTTGTTCACCGACATGATGATGCCGGTCGAGGCGCACGCGCGGGAAACCTCCTCGACCGCGAGGATGTAGCTCACCATATCGAGGCCGGCGCCGCCGTAGGCGTCCGGAACGTTCATGCCGAGGAAGCCCAGTTCGCCGAGCTTCCGCACGAGGTCGAGCGGCGGCTGGCGCGTCTCGTCGTGGTGTGCTGCGACCGGTGCGATCTCATTCTCCGCGAATTCGCGGGCCGCCTCCTGGATCATCCTCTGCTCTTCGGTCAGCGCGAAGTCCACCTATGCGCCCTCCCCGTAATCGTAGAAGCCCCGTCCGGACTTTCGCCCGAGCTGTCCGGCCGCCACCATGCGCCGGAGCAGCGGGCACGGCCGGTACTTCGCATCCCCGAGACCGCGATGGAGCACCTCCATGATGTGGAGGCAAACATCCAGGCCGATGAAGTCCGCGAGTTGAAGCGGGCCCATCGGGTGGTTCATCCCGAGCTTCATGACCGTGTCAATGCCGTCGCGGTCGGAGACGCCCTCCATGAGCGCGTACACCGCCTCGTTGATCATCGGCAAGAGAACCCGGTTCGACACGAAACCGGGGTAGTCCTGGGCGACCACGACCGTCTTGCCGAGCGCTTCCGCTTCGGCCTTGACGGCCGCGCTGACGGCGTCGCTCGTCGCCTGCCCGCGGATCAGCTCGACGAGCTTCATGACCGGCACCGGATTCATGAAGTGCATCCCGACGACCTGCGCGGGGCGCTTCGTCGCCGCCGCGATCGCCGTGATGGAGATCGAGGAGGTGTTCGAGGCGAGGATCGCGGCGGGCGGGCAGATCGCGTCGAGGCTTGTGAAGACCTCGCGCTTGACCGCCTCGTCCTCGGCGACCGCCTCGATCGCCAGCTCGCATCCGGCCGCATCGTCGAGCGTGCGGCTCGGGTGGATCCGTGAGAGCGTGGCGTCCTTGGCCTCCGCCGGGATCGCCCCCTTCGTCACCTGGCGCTCGAGGTTCTTCTGGATCGTGCGCATGGCCCGATCGAGCTGCTCGGCAGAGACGTCCACCAGCGCCACATCGCGTCCGAACTGGGCGAAGACGTGGGCAATTCCGTTGCCCATCGTCCCCGCCCCCACCACCGTCACCTTCTTCATCCCATCACCTCCACGGCCATCGCCACCGCATTGCCGCCGCCCAGGCAGAGCGTGCCCATGCCGAGCCGCTTCCCGCGGTCGCGCATCGCATAGAGAAGCGTCGCGAGAATACGCGCGCCGCTGGCTCCGATCGGGTGTCCCAGGGCGACCGCGCCGCCGTGGACGTTCACTCGACTCCAGTCCCAGCCCAGTTCCTTGCCGTCCGCGAGGGCCTGCGCGCTGAACGCCTCGTTCGCCTCGATGAGATCGAACGCATCTATCTTCCGATCGAGCTTCTCCAAGAGCCGGCGCACCGCGAGCACCGGGGCGTAGAAGACCATCTCGGGCTTCGTTCCGGCCGCGGCGTATCCGAGGATGCGGGCCATCGGCTGGATCCCCAGCTCCTTCGCCTTCTCGGCGGACATGACGACGAGGGCGGCCGCGCCGTCGTTCACCGAAGGCGCGTTCCCCGCGGTCACGGTGCCGCCCTGCTTGAACGCGGGCTTGAGCGAGGAGAGCGCCTCGATGCTCGTCTCCTTGCGCGGCGACTCGTCCACGGCGAAGGAGACGGTCTCCCCCTTCTTCGCGCCCGGCACGTCCATGGGGAGAATCTCATCCTTGAACTTCCCGGTCGCGATCGCGGCGACCGCCTTCTTGTGGCTCTCGACGGCGTAGCGATCCTGCTCCTCGCGCGTCACCTGGAACTTCTCGGCGATCAGCTCCGCCGCCACGCCCATGTGGAAGTCGTTGTAGACGTCCCAGAGCCCGTCGTGGACCATCGAGTCAATCAGCTTGCCGTGCCCGAGCCGGTAGCCCGTGCGCGCCTGGTCGAGCAGGTACGGCGCCCGGCTCATGTTCTCCATGCCGCCGGCGACCGCGATCTCGATGTCGCCCGCGCGGATCGCCTGCGCGGCACACATGACCGACTTCATGCCCGATCCGCAGACCTTGTTCACCGTGAACGCGTTGATCGAATCGGGCAGCCCGCCCCAGAGCGCCGCCTGGCGCGCCGGGTTCTGTCCGTTTCCTGCCTGGAGGACGTTGCCCATGATGACCTCGTCCACCAGGGCGGGATCGAGCTTGGAGCGCCGGATCGCCTCGCGCACGCACGCCGCGCCCAGCTTCGAGGCGGGCAGGCTCGCCAGAGACCCTTGGAACTTGCCGATCGGCGTACGCACGGCGCTCGTGATCACGACCTCTCTCGCCATAACTCTCCTCTCCCTCCGGCTTGCCCGCGTGGGCGCCGGACCCCTAGCCGCGGAGGATCTCCCGCGCGATGATGTTGCGCTGGATCTCCGACGTCCCCTCACCGATCTCCATGAGCTTCGCGTCCCGGAAGTACCGCTCCACCGGAGCGTCAATCATGTACCCGAGACCGCCGTGAACCTGCACGGCCTTCGTCGTCACGCGCATTCCGACCTCGGAGGCGTAGAGCTTGGCCATCGAGGCCTGCTTGCGGAACGGCAGTCCCCGGTCCTTGCGAATCGCCGCCTCGTACACGAGATTCCGCGCCGCCTCGATCTCCGTCGCCATGTCCGCGAGGATCCACTGCATCCCCTCGAACTCCGCGATCGGGCGGCCGAACTGCTCGCGCTGCTTCGCGTACTTGATGCTCGCTTCGAAGGCCGCCTGAGCGACGCCCAGAGCGAGCGCGCCGATCGAGATGCGCCCGCCCTCGAGCGTCTGCATGAAGAGACGGAAGCCCTCGCCCTCCGCCGCGAGAAGGTTCGCCTTCGGGATGCGGCAGTCTTCGAAGACGAGCTCCGCCGTGTCGGAGGCGCGCACGCCGAGTTTCCGCTCGTGGGCCCCCACGCGGTAGCCGGGCGTCCCCTTCTCCACGATGAACGCGCTGATCCCCTTCGTGCCGATCCCCTTCGTGGTGACCGCCGTGAAAACCAGCGTGTCGGCGACACTGCCGTTCGTGATGTAGATCTTCGTGCCGTTGACGACGAAGTGGTCGCCGTCCGCGCGCGCGGTCGTCTGCGTGGCGCCGGCGTCGCTGCCCGCGTTCGGCTCGGTGAGTCCGAAGGCGCCGAGCTTCTCTCCGCGGGCGAGCGGCGGCAGATAGCGCTTCTTCTGCGCCTCGTTTCCCGCCGCGAAGATCGGGTAAGTGCCGAGCGAGACGTGCGCGGCCATCGTGAGGCCGGTCCCGCCGCAAGCACGCCCGACTTCCTCGACGGCGATGATGTACGAGAGCGTGTCGGTCCCCGCGCCGCCGTACTCCTCGGGGATCGGCATGCCGAGGAGGCCTAGCTCCCCCATCTTCCGCACGACATCGTGCGGGAAGGTCTCCGCGCGGTCGTGCTCCATCGCCTTCGGCGCGATTTCGCTCTCGGCGAACTCACGCACCTGCCTCCGGACCAGTTCGTGTTCTTCGTCGAGCAGCGCCATTCAGTCCTCCATCACCGCGACCTCCTCCGGCACGAGGAGGCGCGCTTCGGTCTTCGCCTGGATCTCCTCGACGGACGCCTCCGGGGCGCGCTCGCGAAGGACGAGCCCCTCCGGCATGACATCCATCACCGCCAGTTCGGTGATGATCCGGTGCACCACGCCGACGCCGGTGAGCGGCAGCGCGCACCTCCTGAGAATCTTCGGCGAGCCGTCCTTCGCCGCGTGCTGCATCACGACGACGGTCCGCCTCGCGCCCGCGACGAGGTCCATCGCCCCGCCCATCCCCTTGACCATCTTGCCGGGGACCATCCAGTTCGCGAGGTCTCCGTTCTCGGCCACCTCCATGGCGCCGAGGATGCAAAGGTCTATGTGGCCGCCGCGGATCATCGCGAACGAATCCGCGCTCGAGAAGTACGCGGCGCCCGGAAGCTCGGTGATCGTCTGCTTGCCGGCGTTGATGAGGTCGGCATCCTCTTCGCCCTCATACGGGAACGGGCCGAACCCGAGCATGCCGTTCTCCGACTGCAGGACGATCTGCATCCCGGGCGGGATGTGGTTCGCCACGAGCGTCGGCATGCCGATGCCGAGGTTCACGGTGTAGCCGTCGCGCAGCTCCCTAGCGGCTCTTCGGACGGGTCGTTCTCTGCTCGATTCGCTTTTCATGGTTCGCGCCCTGGAAGATCCAGTGAACGTAGACGCTCGGCGTGACGACCGTCTCGGGGTCAATGTCTCCGGTCTCGACGAGATGTTCCACCTCGGCCACGGTGCACGCGCCGGCAGCGGCCATCATCGGATTGAAGTTGCGGGCCGTCTTGCGGTAGACGAGGTTCCCCAATCGGTCGCCGCGGTATGCTCTCACGAAGGCGAATTCGGCGCGGATGGCGCGCTCGAGCACGTACGGGTGGCCGTCGAACTCGCGAACCTCCTTGCCCTCCGCGACGACGGTGCCCACACCGGCCGGCGTGTAGAAGCCCGGGATGCCGGCGCCGCCGGCGCGGATCCGCTCGGCGAACGTTCCCTGCGGGACCAGCTCCACCTCGAGGCTGCCGTCAAGATACTGCCGCTCGAAGATCGCGTTCTCCCCGACGTAGGTCGAGACCATCTTACGAATCTGCCGCGTCTCGAGCAGGAGGCCGAGACCGAAGTCGGCCACGCCGGCGTTGTTGCTGATAACGATGAGATCCTTCGTCCCCCGCCGCCTGAGCGCGGCGATGAGGTTCTCCGGAATGCCGCAGAGACCGAATCCCCCCACGAGAATCGAGGCCCCGTCGCTGATCCCGGCGCGCTCGAGCGCTTCGTCGGCGTCGCGGAGCACCTTTTTCATGCGCGCCCCTCACTCCGCCCGCTCCGGCGCGCCAGGTCCGGCCGGCCCGAAACGGAGAGACCGGATGCCTCAGGAACCCGCATGACTTCTCTCGACCCAGCCTCGGATGTAGTCCGCGATCGCCGCGGTCGGCGTGCCCGGCCCGAACACCTCGCCCACACCCTGGCGCCTGAGCGCCTCGGCATCGTCCGCCGGGATCACGCCTCCGACGATCACGTGCATATCCCCGGCGCCCTTCTCCCGCAGGAGCCGGAGGATTCGCGGCAGGAGCGTCATGTGCGCCCCCGAGAGGATCGAAACGGCGACGATGTCCGCATCCTCCTGGATCGCGGCCTCCGCGATCCGCTCCGGCGTTTGATGAAGGCCGGTGTAGATCACCTCCATGCCGGCGTCGCGCAGCGATGCCGCGATCACCTTCGCCCCGCGGTCGTGGCCGTCCAGCCCGGGCTTGGCCACCAGAACGCGGATCTTCCGGTCCATGCTCTCCCCTTTCGCGGGCCGCGGCCTCGGGCCCGGCCGCCGGCTCAGAACATCGCCGGCTCGACGTACTCGCCGAACACCTTCTTCATCGTCCCGACGATCTCCCCGAGGGTCGCGTACGCGCGCGTCGCCTCGAGGATCGGAGGCATCACGTTCGCGCCGGAGGTGCACGCCGCCGCCAGCTCGCCGAGGCGCTTCTCCACGAGCCGCCCGTCGCGCCGCGCGCGCAGGGCCTGAAGCGATCCGATCTGATTCGTTTCGACCTTCGGCTCGATCTTGAGGATCTCGATCGGATCTTCCTCCACGACATACTCGTTGACGCCCACGATGACCCGCCGGCGATCTTCGATCTCGAGCTGGTAACGATACGAAGCGTCGGCGATCTCGCGCTGGAAGAAGCCCTCCTCGAGAGCGGGGATCACCCCGCCCTTCTCCCCGATGCGGCGGAAGTAATCCTCGGCCTCGCGCTCGATCCGATCGGTCATCGCCTCGACGAAGTAGGAGCCGCCGAGCGGGTCCATGGTGTTCGCGACCCCGGTCTCGTGCGCGATGACCTGCTGCGTGCGGAGGGCGATCTGAACCGCCTTCTCCGTGGGGAGCGCAAGTGTCTCATCCATCGAGTTCGTGTGCAGCGACTGCGTGCCGCCGAGCACTCCCGCCAGCGCCTGGAACGCGGTCCGGACGATGTTGTTCTCCGGCTGCTGCGCCGTCAGCGAGCAACCGGCCGTCTGCGTATGGAACCGGAGCAGCCACGATTCCTTCTTCTTCGCGCCGTACTTGCCGCGCATCGTGCGCGCCCAGATCCGGCGCGCCGCGCGGAACTTCGCGATCTCCTCGAAGAAATCGAGGTGGGAATTGAAGAAGAAGGAGAGTCGCGGCGCGAAAGCGTCCACGTCGAGTCCGGCCGCGATCCCCGCCTCGACGTACGCGAACCCGTTCGCCAGCGTGAACGCCAGTTCCTGCGCCGCCGTGGATCCCGCCTCGCGGATGTGGTAGCCGGAGATCGAAATCGTGTTCCACTGCGGCACCTCGGTCGTGCTGAAGGCGAGGATGTCGGTGATCACCTTCATGGAGGGGCGCGGCGGGAAGCACCACATCTTCTGCGCGATGTACTCCTTCAGGATGTCGTTCTGGATCGTGCCGCGCAGGGCTGAGAACGGGACTCCCTGCTTCTCCGCCACCGCCAGGTAGAACGCGAAGATCACGGCCGCCGGGCCGTTGATCGTCATCGAGGTGCTCACCTTATCGAGCGGGATCCCGTCGAAGAGGACCTCCATGTCGGCGAGCGAATCGACCGCGACGCCGCATCGGCCGACCTCGCCCTCCGAGCGCGCGTGATCGGAGTCGTAGCCGAGGAGCGTCGGGAAATCGAAGGCGACGGAAAGGCCGGTCTGGCCGCGGTCGAGAAGGAAGTGGAAACGCCCGTTCGTGTCGCGCGCGTTGCCGAAGCCGGCGAACTGGCGCATGGTCCAGAGCCGCCCGCGGTACATGTTGTACCGCACGCCCCGCGTGAACGGATACTCGCCCGGAAAACCGAGATCCTCGAGATAGTCGCCGGCCGCGGTGTCACGCGGCGTGTAGAGGTGATCGACCTCGCGTCCGGAGATCGTCGTGAAGATCTCGCCGTCGCGGTCGCGGGAGTGCTCCTGCCGCGTCGTCTCCCAGCGCTCCTCGGCGCGCGCCAGATGGTCGGAAGCGGCCCCTGGGGCCGCCGGATGCTCGCGGGTGCGTTGCTCACGGCTCATGATTCGACCTCGCTTTATGCGGGGGCGGACATCCCTCCCGCGTCCTCTCCAGAATCTCCGTCGCCGCCTCGTACGGCGTGATGCTCCCGTCCGCCGCCTCGCGCGAGCGCTCGGCGAGAAGGCGGGCCAGGTCGGGGCGCAGCCACGCCTCGGCCAGAAGGGACTCCTCCACGAGATGGCGGATGCGCTGCTCCAGCTTCCGGTGCCGCCGCTCGCGGCCCTCGCCGCTCGCGCTCAGATAGGCCCGGTGCGCCTCGAGCCGCTCGCGCACCTCATCGAGCCCCCGGCCCTC